>JBFMGX010000016.1:36462-115608 GCA_040752595.1 Candidatus Zixiibacteriota bacterium | reverse complement strand
GTGTGATCCTGACGGCGGAGAATGTGCCGCTCAATGCCGTGTTCACGGACAACGGGAATGGGACCGGGTCGTTTGTGTTCGATCCCGACTACACCCAAGCCGGTGTCTACAATGTGCGGTTCATCGCCTCGGACGGATCGCTCGCCGACAGTGAGCTGGTCGCCATCACGGTGAATGAAGTCAATCTGGCCCCAGTCCTGACACCGATTGGCCCGAGAAGCGTGACCGAGGGGCAGCTTCTGAGTTTCGTAGCGTCGGCCTCTGATCCTGACGGTACCACGCCGGCGATGTCGGCAGAAGGCCTTCCAGTGAACGCCACATTTAACGACAACGGGAACGGGACGGCCACGTTCAGCTTCAGTCCGACATACCGTCAGGCCGGCGTTTACGTCGTGACATTTATCGCCGGTGACGGTTCTCTGGCGGATTCTGAACTCGTGACCATCACTGTCGTCGAAGCGGGCAATCAACCTCCTGTCCTTGATCCCATCGGCGCACAATCGGTCATTGAGGGCGACACGCTACTTTTCCGTGTTCATGCCACCGATGTCGACAGCGACTCGCTGCATCTGTTCACCAGCCTTCTGCCCCCCAATGCGCTGTTCGTAGATTCGGGCAACGGCGCCGGATCGTTCCGCTTTCTGCCGGATTTTACGCAAGCCGGAACAGACTATGTCACGTTCGCGGCGGAGGACACATCTGGCGGCATTGATAACGAGTTGGTCCGCATCACCGTGGTCTCGGCCGGAAATCAGCGGCCCATCCTTGCGCCGATCGGCGCCAAATCGGTGGCCGAGGCCGGACATCTGGCATTCCGAGTCAGCGCCACTGATGCCGACATGACGATACCCGCCCTTACCGCTGTCAACCTGCCGGCCCATGCCGTCTTCGTGGATTCCCTCAATGGCGCCGGCTCTCTCGTGTTCGATCCGGACTACACACAGGCGGGCGTCCACGACGTTACGGTCATTGCCTCGGATGGTTCTTTGGCGGACAGTGAAGTCGTTGCGATCACGGTGACGAATGTGAACCGGGCGCCGGTGCTGGCGGCGATTGGTTCGCAGTCGGTGAACGAGGGTCAGAACCTGACCTTTGGTGTCATGGCGAGCGATCCTGATCTCGACAGTGTGATCCTGACGGTGGAGGATGTGCCTGTCAACGCCGTGTTCACGGACAATGGCAACGGCAGCGGTTCGTTCGTGTTCGATCCCGACTACACGCAGTCCGGGGTCCACAATGTGCGGTTCATCGCCAGTGATGGTACCCTGGCCGACAGCGAACTGGTGATGATCACTGTCAACCATGTCAACCGCGCGCCCGTCCTGGCCGCGATTGGTCCGCAATCGGTGAATGAAGGCCAGAACCTGACGTCTGGTGTGTCCGCGGCCGATCCCGACGCCGACAGTGTGATCCTGACGGCGGAAAACGTGCCGGTCAATGCCGTATTCACGGACAACGGGAATGGGACCGGGTCGTTCGTGTTTGATCCCGACTACACGCAGGCGGGGGTCTACAATGTCCGGTTCATCGCCTCAGATGGCGCACTCGCCGACAGCGAGGTCGTCGCCATCACGGTGACGAATGTCAATCGGACACCGGCGCTCAATGCCGTCGGTCCCGAGTCGGTGAATGAGGGTCAGAACCTGACGTTTGGGGTGTCCGGCTCCGATCCGGATTTGGACAGTCTGATCCTGACGGCGGAGAATGTGCCTGCCAATGCCGTGTTCACGGACAACGGGAACGGCACCGGGTCGTTTGTATTTGATCCCGACTTCACGCAGGCGGGAATCTACAATGTGCGGTTCATCGCCTCGGATGGATCGCTCGCCGACAGTGAGGTCGTGGCGATTACGGTGACGAATGTCAATCGGACGCCGGTGCTCAATGCCATCGGTCCCCAGTCGGTGAATGAGGGCCAGAACCTGACTTTTGGCGTTTCGGCGTCCGATCCGGATGGGAACTTCCCCGCATTGACCGCCGAGAATGCGCCCCTGCACGCCACCTTCACGGACAACGGCAACGGTACCGGCTCATTCGTCTTCAGTCCCGACTACACGCAATCCGGCACGTATGATGTGCGCTTCATTGCCTCGGACGGTGCGTTGGCGGACAGCGAGCTTGTCACCATTACAGTCAATCACGTCAACCTCGCTCCGATCCTCGATCCGATCGGACCACGCTCTGTCTTCGAGGGGGATACGCTGAAGTTCCGCGTCCACGCAACCGATGCGGATCTCGATTCCATCCGGCTGTTCACCAGCATTCTCCCGACCAATGCCGCGTTTGTTGATTCCGGCAACGGTGCGGGGTCATTTGTCTTCACACCGAGTTTCACGCAATCCGGCACGTACTACATTACGTTCGCTGCCCAGGATCCGTCCGCTGCCACGGACAATGAGCTCGTTACTATAACCGTGAGTGAGAAGGGTAATCAGGCGCCGGTGCTGGCGCCGATCGGACCGAAATCCGTGGCCGAGGGAGCGCACCTGACCTTCGGTGTGTCGGCCACCGATCCCGACGCCGACAGTGTGATCTTGACGGCGGAGAGTGTCCCCCTCAATGCGACGTTCACCGACAACGGCAATGGCACCGGGTCGTTTGTGTTCGATCCCGACTACACCCAAGCGGGTGTCTACAATGTGCGGTTCATCGCGTCGGACGGCGCTCTGGCGGACAGTGAGATCGTGGCCATCACGGTGAGCGACGTGAACCGAGTGCCGGTCCTGGCGTCGATTGGTCCCAAGTCGGTGAATGAGGGTCAGAACCTGACGTTTGGTGTGTCGGCCACCGATCCCGACGCCGACAGTGTGATCCTGACGGCGGAGAATGTGCCGCTGCATGCGACGTTCACCGACAACGGCAACGGGACCGGGTCGTTTGTATTTGATCCCGACTTCACGCAGTCGGGGGTTTACAATGTCCGGTTCATTGCCAGTGACGGCGCCCTGGCCGATAGCGAAATCGTAGCGATCACCGTGGGCGGCGTGAACCTGCCGCCGGTCTTGGCGTCGATTGGTCCGAAGTCTGTGAATGAGGGCCAGAACCTGACCTTCGGAATTTCCGGCTCCGATCCCGATCTCGACAGCGTGATCCTGACGGCGGAGAATGTGCCGCTGCATGCGACGTTCACCGACAACGGCAACGGGACCGGGTCGTTTGTATTTGATCCCGACTTCACGCAGTCGGGGGTTTACAATGTCCGGTTCATTGCCAGTGACGGCGCCCTGGCCGATAGCGAAATCGTAGCGATCACCGTGGGCGGCGTGAACCTGCCGCCGGTCTTGGCGTCGATTGGTCCGAAGTCTGTGAATGAGGGCCAGAACCTGACCTTCGGAATTTCCGGCTCCGATCCCGATCTCGACAGCGTGATCCTGACGGCGGAGAATGTGCCTCTGCATGCGACGTTCACCGACAACGGCAATGGCACCGGGTCGTTTGTGTTCGATCCCGACTACACCCAAGCGGGTGTCTACAATGTGCGGTTCATCGCGCGGGATGTCGGTCTGTTGGCGGACAGCGAGACTGTGGCGATCACGGTGACGAATGTCAATCGGACACCGGTGTTGGCGGCGATTGGTCCCAAGTCGGTCAATGAGGGCCAGAACCTGACGTTTGGTGTGTCGGCCACCGATCCCGACGCCGACAGTGTGATCCTGACGGCGGAGAATGTCCCGATCAATGCGACGTTCACCGACAACGGCAATGGGACCGGGTCGTTTGTGTTCGATCCCGACTACACCCAAGCCGGTGTCTACAATGTGCGGTTCATCGCCTCGGATGGATCTCTGGCGGACAGCGAGATCGTTGCCATTACTGTAAATGATATCAACGCGGCGCCGGCCTTGGCCCCGATCGGCGCCCAGAGTGTGGCGGAGAACAGCCATCTCGAATTCCGCGTGACGGCCACCGACATCGATGGAACGATTCCCGTCCTCAACGCGGTCAATGCGCCTGCCAACGCGGTCTTCACCGATTCCGCCAATGGGGCCGGGTCATTTGTCTTCGATCCCGATTTCAACCAGACGGGCGTCTACAATGTGACGTTCATTGCCTCCGATGGTGCTCTGGCGGACAGCGAAATCGTCGCCATCACGGTCACGAATTCCAATCGTGCTCCGGTGGCCGATGCCGGACCCGATCAGGGCCCGGTGGCCATCGGCAGCATTGTGACGCTCGATGGCGGCGGCTCGTACGATCCCGACGCCGAACCTGTCTATTACCACTGGCGACAGGTGTCCGGCCCGGCGGTCACACTCTCCGATTCCAATGCGGTCGCTCCGACATTTGTACCGGCGATCGGCGGGACATATGCCTTCTCCCTGCGGGTCGACGACGCTCAGTTGTTGTCCGATCCCGACACCGTTCAAATCGTGGCCGTGTCTCAGCCGCGCGCGATCGCCGATCTGATGGCGACGGTTTCCGGGAACGCCATTCAACTGACCTGGAGCGCGGTCACGCTCGACACATCGGGGGCCGCCACATCGCTGAGCCGCTATGTGATCTACCGTAGCACCCGCGCATATTTCACTCCCACTCCCGCCGAGTCGATCGGCACCGCGCTTCCGGCGGCTGTGATGTTCACGGACAACAACGTCGGCGGCGCCGACGTCGTCGGTGACACCGGCACGAACTATTTCTACTGCCTGGTCGCGGTCGACGTTGCCGGTGGTCGTTCCACAGCGTCCAACCGCGTCGGCGAGTACGATTATCAGATCTTCACGACCAGCACCACCGATTTCACGCTGATCATGATGCCCTTTGCCGGGACCGGTATCAACACGGCCTCCGACTTGATTCAGGCGATCGGTGTCGCGAACGTCAACACGGTGAACCGGTACGTCGCTGCCTCGCAAAGCTTCGAGTCGCGTTTCGCCGCCGGTTTCGGGACCGATTTCGCCGTGGTGCCCGGCGGCATCTACCAGGTGAACGCCAAGTTGCCGACCGTCTTCTCTATCGCGGGACAGGTGCCGGCTCCAGGCAGTGTCACCTATCCGATCGTGACGACGTCGACGACCGACTACTCGTTCATCGGCGTTCCGTTCGAACGCGAACTCGATTTCACGACCGCGCAGAGCATCATCGATGCGCTGCCCGGCGTGCTCAATACGCTGAACAGATTCATTCCCACGTCACAGAGTTACGAATCGCGTTTTGCCGCCGGATTTGGTCCGAACTTCCCCGTCAAGGCGGGCCGGGCCTATCAGGCGAACGCGGCCAACCCGGGCCAGTTCCCGGCGCCGTAGTCATGTGGGCGGGCTTATGCAGATACTCAATCCGACTTCCGAACCAGTGAATGAAGGGGGATGTGTGCGCCGAACAGTGCTGAGCACACGGTCCTGTCGAGCAGCGATTTTCCGCTGGCCTCTGGGTATTGCGGCTGTCCTTCTGGGCCTGATGGTCCCAACAGGGGCGTTTGCCCAGGGGAGCATCTTCGGAACGGTCCAGAACGCCGACTTGTCCAATCCCGCGGTGGGACAGTTGCTCTGGGTCGGATTCCTGGACAACACCGACGAGGAAATCAGAATCGAATCCAATGTCGGGGCCGGGTATGACGGCACGAACTGGTTCGATGATTTCCAGAACTACACGACCGAGGCGGCCGGCAATCCTTATGACTTCATCTTTGTCAATACGGCCAATGGCCAGTACTTCCGGCTCGAAAAGCCCATTCCCAGCAACTCCTTCCAACAGGAGAATATTCTCTTGGCGACGGCATCCGGCCCGGCCCGTCCCACCGGACTGACGGCGCGCGTCGCTTCGCTGGCCCGCATCAATCTCTCGTGGAATCGTGTCGCGGGCGTGACCTACCATGTCTATCGCCGCGCGACGGCCAATAACTCGGTGTTCCGACGTCTCGATGATCCCCTGGGAAATCTGGCCAACGCGGGTGTTGCCGACTCCTTCTTCGTCGATGCGACATCCGACGGTGTGACGAACTACACGTACTTGATCATCGGTCAAGATGCCGGCGCGATCTTCTCGGCGCATTCCGTCGAAGTGGCTGCCGACGCCGCCACGCCGACTGCCCCAACCCTTCTCGCTGTCGATCCCGACTCCGGTTCGGCGGTCAACCAGCCCACTGTGACTATCCACGGTACCAACTTCGACGTGGCCGGCATGACCGTTCTTTTCGGTGGTTCGCCGGCGACCAACGTCGTCGTCACCAGTCCGTTCCAACTGACCTGCCGCGTGCCGGTCGGTGCACCCGGATTTGTCGATGTCGTTGTCACCAACACCGCCTCCGGGTTGTCCTCGGCGCCGTTGGTCAACGGCTTTCGTTACTTGAGCAATCACGCGCCCGTGCTGGCGACGATCGGACCGCAGTCGGTCAGTGAAGGGCAGAATCTCAACTTCGGTGTCTCCGCATCGGATATCGATGCCGACAGCATCTCCCTGGCTGCAGAGAATGCGCCCGCGAACGCGACGTTCACCGACAACGGCAACGGCACCGGCACGTTCGACTTCAACCCGGACTACACGCAATTCGGCGTCTACAATGTCCGCTTCATCGCCGGCGATGGCTCGTTAGCCGACACCGAGATCGTTGCCATCACGGTGAGCGACGTGAACCGGGCTCCGATCCTGGCAACGATCGGGCCGAAGTCAGTGGATGAAGGCCAGAACCTCAACTTCGGCGTGTCCGCCTCTGATCCAGACGGCCCCGCACCGACTCTGACAGCCGAGAACGTCCCGGCGAATGCCACATTCATCGACAACGGTGCCGGAGCCGGGACCTTCAACTTCGATCCCGACTTCACGCAAGCCGGTGTCTTCAACGTGAGGTTCATTGCTTTTGACGGTGCACTGGCTGATACCGAAATCGTCGCCGTCACGGTCAACAACGTCAACCGGGCGCCGGTGCTGGCCGCCATCGGTCCGCAGTCTATCAATGAAGGATTGCTGCTGAATGTCGGCGTCTCGGCAACCGACCCGGATGGCAATGCGCCGACGCTGACCGCGGAGAACGTGCCGACGAACGCGAATTTCGTCGATAACGGCAACGGCACCGGAACCTTTACGTTTGGCCCCGATTTCACCCAGTCAGGCGCCTACAATGTTCGTTTCATTGCATCAGATGGCGCGCTGGCCGACAGTGAACTGGTCGCAGTCACCGTCAATGACGTGAATCAGGCCCCGGTCTGGACGACGATCCCGCCGCAGCTTGTCAGTGAAGGACAGAATCTCAACTTCGGTGTCTCCGCCACCGACCCCGATGGTCCGATCCCGGCCCTGACCGTTGTCAACCTGCCGACGAATGCCACGTTCACGGACAATGGCAACGGCACCGGGACATTCAACTTCAATCCCGATTTCACGCAATCGGGCGTCTACCATCCCCAGTTTATCGCGTCCGACGGTCTTCTGGCCGACACTGAGTTTGTCACGATCACGGTCAATGAGACCGGAAACCAACAGCCGGTTCTGGCCGCCATCGGACCGCAGTCGGTGAATGAAGGATTGAATCTCTCCTTCGGAGTTTCCGGAACCGATCCCGATGCCGACAGCGTCATTCTCAGCGCCGAAGACCTTCCGGCCAACGCGCAGTTCATCGACAACTTCAATGGCACCGGCTCCTTCAACTTCGATCCCGACTTCACGCAGGCGGGCGTCTACAATGTTCGTTTCATCGCCTCCGATGGGCTATTGGCCGACAGCGAGATCGTCGCTGTCACTGTCAATGACATCAATCGCCCACCGGTCTTGGCCGCGATCGGACCACAATCGGTGACCGAAGCACAGAATCTCTTCTTCCTGGTTTCGGCGTCCGACGTTGATGGCACGATTCCAGCGCTGACCGCGCAGGGATTGCCGGCCGGTGCCATATTCACCGACCAGGGGACGGGGACCGGGTCGTTCAACTTCACGCCGGACTACTCGCAGGTCGGTGTCTACCCGGTCTTGTTCATCGCCTCCGACGGTACCGCTGCCGATTCGGAAACGGTGGATATTACTGTCATCGACGCGGGGAATCAGCGTCCCGTCCTGGCGGCGATCGGCCCCAAAGTCGTGACCGAGGGTACATCGCTTCAGTTCCGTGTCTTTGCGTCTGATTCGGACTTGACGATTCCGACCCTGACCGCCGTCGGTGTGCCGCCGAATGCAACGTTTGCAGATTCACTGAACGGCGCCGGCGGCTTCGTCTTCAATCCGGATCTAAATCAGGGCGGCAATGCCTATGCCGTGACCTTCATCGCCTCTGATGGCCTGCTGGCCGACAGCGAGTTGGTGTACATCACGGTCGTGGAAATCGGCAACCTGCCGCCTGTGTTTGACAGCGTCCCGCCACCCAACGTCAGTGAAGGGGACACGTTGGTGGTCCTTGTGCATGCCGTCGATCCGGAGGGCGGCGCGATCCTGATGGGCACGCTCAATCCGATCCCGAATGCGGTCTTCGTCGACTCCGGCAACGGCTACGGGACGTGGCGATACACCCCCGGCTATCTGGACGCCGGTGTCGATACGGTCCGCATCATGGCCCTGGACAACGGTGCGCCGATCGCCGCCGCGACACTCTCATTCATCGTTACGACGCTGGAGAAGAATCTCGCCCCCAACCTGTGGCACATCGGTGATCGGACGGTCCTCGCGGGCGATTCGATCAAGATTAGAATCGTGGCGACCGATTCGACCGCGCCTCCGGGGAATCAGTTGTTCATGGCGGCGCTCAACCTCCCGGCCAATGCCACGTACCAGGATTCCGGCGGCGGCATCGGCAAATTCAAATTCAAACCGACGACCGGACAGGTCGGACCGCATACGATCACCTTCCTGGTGACCGACAACGGCACTCCCAACTTGGCCGATCTGGAGACGATCACGATCACGGTTCAAAGCCAGAATCAGGCCCCGGTGCTGGCCGCCATCGGCCCCAAGTCCGTCGATGAGGGTGATACGCTGGTCTTCGGCATCTCCGCCACCGATCCCGACGGAACAATCCCGATCCTGACTGCCTCGACGGTGCCAACCAACGCCGTCTTTGTGGATTCGGGCAACGGTCGCGGATCCCTGACCTTCATGCCGACCTACGTGCAGGCCGGGCTCTATCAGGTCAACTTCGTCGCCAGCGACGGTCTCCTCACGGATCACGAGAACGTTCTGATCCAGGTCCGCGAGGCGGGGAATCAGCCGCCGGTACTGGCCACGCTCCCCGACTCTGCGAGTGTGGTCGAGACGACGACGCTCCTGATCCTCGTCAGTGCCACCGACCCGGAAGATCAGACGCTGACCTTGTCGGTGGCGCCGCTTCTGGAGAACTCCGCCTTTACCGATTCCGGGAACGGACGCGGGCTTTTTCAGATGACACCGGACTACTGGCAGGACACGATCTACACGCTGACGATTCTGGCCACCGACGACCTGGGAGGCGCGGACACCGGATTCGTTGTCATCACCATCGTCGACGCCGGGAACCAGACGCCGGTCGTGGCCGCCGTCTCCCCGTACACCGTGATCGAAAAGGATATCCTGACGTTCATGGTGACTGCCAGCGACCCCGACCGAACGACACCGTCTTTGGCTGCGCGACCACTACCGCCACACGCGTCCTTCATCGACAACGGCGATGGAACCGGCACGTTCAGCATGACGCCGGACTACCCTGATGCCGGGGTGTACACCGTGTACTTCGTCGCCTCCGACGCAGAGCTGCCCTCGTTGCAGGACAGTATCGCCGGGACAATCACGGTGCTCGATCGCACGCGATTGCCGGTGTTGGATGCCTCCTCGACGAATGACCAGGCCGTTGTACTCCGCCAAGGTGATTCGGTGACGATCTGGCACCACGCCTATGACCCCGATGGCCCCATCCCGGTCATGTCGGCGACCAACCTGACGTCGACGTACATGACATGGGCCGATTCCGGGAACGGTTACGTCTATGTGCAGTACAAGCCGGCTTTCAGCGAGCTCACCGGCACGTACTACGCGACCATTGTGGCCCGCGACCGTGACTACGACACCGTCTTCGTCACCAAGATCCAGGCCTTCATCGTGGGGCCGCAGAACGTGCCGCCGGTCCTTGATCCCATCGGACCCAAGTCGGTGATGGAGAACGACTCGCTGGTCTTCATTGTCAGCGCCACCGACCCCAATGGGACGACGCCGACGATGACGGCGACCGACCTGCCTCCCAATGCCACCTTTACCGCGCTGGGCGGCGGGCTGGGTCGCTTCCGTTTCCTCCCGACCTATAATCAGGCGGGCGTGTATTACCCGTTGTTCCGGGCCGCGGACGCCACGACCAGCGACACGGAACGGGTGGCGATCACCGTCATCGAAGCAGGGAACCAGGCGCCGGTGTGGGTCTCGTCGTTCCCGACCGACACGGTCAGGATCGCCAAGGCCAGCGCGGATACCCTCCACATGTGGGCGACCGACGTCGACAATGCTGCGCTGACGCTCCTGGCCGTTAATGCGCCGCCGATGTCGGTCTTCGTCGACTCGCTGAACAAGGCGGGATCGTTCATCTTCTCGCCTGATTCGACGCTGGTGGGACAGGTTTACGACGTCCTCTTCATCGCACAGGATACCTCCAAGGCGGACACGGCGATCGTCATCTACAAGGTAATCTCGTATATCCGCGGCGACTGGAACTACGACGGCATAATCGACCTGCTCGACGTGGTCATGCAGACCAACTACACCTTCCGAGGTGGCCCGCCGCCCGAGCCGTTCGAGTTGGGGAACTACAATGGCGACACGGTCATCACCGTCTTGGATCTGGTGTTGATGATTGACTATGTCTTCCGCAACGGGCCCCCGTTGCCGCCGTAGGTCGCGAATCTGTTCTGGAGTTGCGCCAAGTCAGCAGGGGCGGGTCCCGGACCCGCCCCTCCTGTTTTGGGACGGGACCGGACCGGTCCTGGAACAGCCCCGGCGCGACCCCTCGGTGCCCCACCCGAAGGGTGGTATTCTCTGTTCGTGCTGCAGGTGCCCTGGCATACGCGGTAGGCTGTCGTCTGTCGCCCCCCCGGCCTCAGGCCGCGATTTCTGATCGCAGCGGCCAAGGCCATGATCCCCCGCACAACCGACCTTGACAAGATCGCGGTCGGGCGGTATTGTTAGATTGACCGGCCCTGGATTGGGGGCCTCCGCCAACCCTCACGACGGAGGACGTTTCGTTCCCGGTTCGGGATCGCAAGGCGTTACTTGCAAACCGGGTGTGTACCGGCGGGCCGTCTTTGTGCGGCCCAACGCGGACAACCGCTTCGACAGGTTCAGGTCAATAGCCCCGTGCCGCCGGAGGGAATGATCCCGGGAGACAGGGTCTTGCTCGCGATCGTCTCGCGGCGCACGAAGTGCCGCCCCAACATCCCGTCCCCCGCCGCGTGTATACAAGGGGAACGATCGTGCCGATGAAGGTAATGGCAATGCCACAATGGGGGTCGACGATGTCCGCAAGCGCACGTCTGCTTGGTCTGATTGTACTCATGATATTCATCGGAACGCTGGTTCCGGGCGTCGATTCGGCGCAAGCCGCAGCCATGCGCCGTCCGGATGTCATCATCGTCAAGTTGAAGCCGTCCTCCGCGAGGACAGTCGAGCGGGCTCGCGGCCCGATGGCCACCGGCGTCGGCTCGCTGGATCGGCTCAATGTCATCTGGGACATCCGCGACTTCCGCCGCACGGTCCCCGCGGCCCGTCCCGTTGCGCAGGGAGGCAAAGACTACTACGGGCTGAGCAACTACTACACTGTGGAACTGCCCTCGGGGACCGACCTCGATGCGGCGCTCGCCGCCTATGCCGCCGATCCCAATGTCGAGTTTGCCGAGCCCGACTACATCATGCCGATGGACATGATCCCCAACGACCCCGACTACAGTCAGCAATGGACTCACTACTCCGCTTTCGACCGGGACATCGACACGCAAGAGGGATGGGACTACGAGGTCGGCGACTCGACGGTCATCGTCGGGATCATCGACTCCGGCGTACTCTACAACCATGCTGATCTGAAGGCCGCGATCTGGGTGAATCCCGGTGAGGACTTGGATGGCGACGGCGTCGTTTGGGACAGCGGTGACATGAACGGCGTCGATGACGACGGCAACGGCAAGATCGACGACTTGATTGGTTGGGATTTCTTCTCCGGCAGCGGCTGCTGGCCGGGCGAAGACTGTACGGTACCGGACAATGATCCATCCGATTTTGCCGGCCATGGGACCCACGTGGGCGGGATTGTGGCCGCCACGACCGGCAATGGCACCGGCGTGGCTGGCGTTGCGGGCGGCAATCGTGCCGATCGTCGCCCGGGGGTCAAGATCATGGCTCTCCGTGTCGGCTACCTTGCCGACGACGGCAGGGGCTATGTTATCAGCGATCTGTGCGCCGCCGGGATTGACTATGCCGTCAGCAAGGGTGTGTCCGTCATCAATTGCTCCTGGGGGTCATCCGGGACCCTGATCCACACGGCATGGCTCAATGCCGTGGCCGCCGGCGTTGTCATCTGCAAATCGGCTGGGAACGACAACAACGAGATTCCTGATGTCGGCGACACGACGTATGGTGTGCTCGCCGTCGCCTCCCTGAACCAAGCGGGGAGCAAGGCGGGGACGAGCACGTATGGCACCTGGGTCGATATCTCCGCACCGGGAGAGGACATTCATAACACCTTCTCCGACATGGGGGCCGCGACCTACGCCGATCTGAGCGGCACCTCGATGGCCTCGCCGACGGTCGCCGGGGTTGCGGCGCTCCTGAAATCGCATCATCCCTGGTTCACCAAGACCCAAATCGACACACTGTTAACCAACTACGTGGACGATGTCTACGCCGACAACCCGGGCTACATCGGCAAGCTCGGCAGCGGGCGGGTCAACGCCCGCCGGGCGCTGGAGATTCTAACAACCGCCGATTTCATTGTCAGCACACAGTTCGGCAAGACGCCTCTTGTCGTTGATTTCACGAACACGTCGCCGAATGCCCCCAGCGGGCCGTACGAATACACCTTCGGCGACGGTGGTACGGCCGGTACCGCCGACGCCCAGCACACCTACAACCTGCCGGGGATCTACAAGGTGACCTTCACCGGCTCCGGTCCGAGCGGGCCGCACACACGAATTCGTCCCGAGATGATCGTTGTCACCGAGGATACGATGCAGTACGGCACGGCGCTCACAAGGGTTGGGGAGAATGGGTCGTTGCCGATCCGCATACGCAACACCCACCTGATGAAGCAGTTCACCATCCCCTTCAAAACGACCGGCCTGCCGAACATCTTCATCGATTCAATCCAGAAGACGGCGTTGACGACCGGCTGGACCGGGTTCGGCAACCCTGTCTACGACAACCGCTTCAACGGCATGATTGCCTGGCGCTTCTCGGCCGGGAGCGCCACTCCGTTGCCTGTCGGGGGAGGGGTGGTCGCACATCTCTGGTTCCACGTGCTCGAAGGGAACACCAACGATGTCTTCCCGGTCGACTCCGCCACCCTCGGTTTCGACCCGAACCTCTACAGCATCCAACTGCTGTCCAACTGGGCGGATTTCAAACCCGAATTCGTGCCGGGATCGATCACGATCGATGCCCCCGCCTGCGACTGCCCCTGCCAGGGTGATCCCATTTGCGACCACGTATCCGATCTCACCGATGTCGTCTCGGTCGTCAACGTCGCCTTCCGCGGCGGCACCGACACAGTCGACCCCAACTGCCCGCATGTTGGGCGGGCCGATGCCAACTGTGACTGCGTCGTGGGGATTCAGGATGTCGTCATTGTCGTGAACCACGCCTTCCGCGGGGATGTCACGCCGTACTGTGATCCTTGTGGCTTCCCGCCCTGTCAGTGATTGGAAGACTCGATTCGGCCTTGGACGGCCGGGGTGGCTTGCCACTCTGGCCGTCTTCCACTTTGCCACCCGCGTAGTTCGGCGGCGATCACCCCGATACAGAAGGCCCCGGCTCTGATCACGGCCTGTCAATTCCCGCGCATGGCCCTGTGCCAGCAGGACTTATTCATCCCCCAACGCAGAAATTGCTGTTGACAAACCCTGACCCTCGGTCCAAGATTGTCCGTGGGGGCGTACTGCTACGGCGGGTGGTCTCCCGGTGAACGGAAAATCAGGGGCGGCAGTGCTGTGATCAGGAGATGCGGCACGGTCCGGCGGAATAAACGGTTGTCATGTAAGGAGCTGGGGAATGAAACGGTGGATGGGCGTACTCCTCCTCACAGTGATTGGCTTCAGTCTTCTGACAGTGGTCGCGAGGGCTGCCAACTGGGTCTATGTGGACTCAGTGAAGAACGTCGTCCCGAACCAGACGAACGTACACGTTAATGTCTGGGTCAGAAACAGCGACTCGCTGCTTGCTTTCGTACTACCTCTGGAGATACGCAATACGAGCGGGAACGGCTCATACATCATCGGTTCGTGCGTGTTTCAGACAACTCTGCGGAGTCGACTCGGTCAGAGTCCCCTGTCCGGCAGTCTCCTTGAGCAGACATTCTCTGGCCCTACGACTGGTCTCACTTGCCCACCACCTGAGGATGTGCCCCTCTGCAGCGGGCCTGTCTCGCATACCTACGCGGGGCTGAGTACTGCTGTCGATTTTGTCAGCCCCGATGGGTTCATGTGGAGCGGGTTCTCAACTAGTGGGCCGCCACAGCTCTTCACTTTGCCACCCGGTGACGACCGTATCGGTGGGTACCATCGCGACTGGCCAGATGAGGGTGATTCCACCAAGTACGATGCCGCGCCTTCGTTCGAATTCGTCTTCAACGTGAACTCAATTGTGGGGTCTTTCGAGATCGACACAATGTGTAAGTGCCCGGCCAACAACTTGTCGGGCCTCGACCCGCGGGTAGACCTCGTCTCCTTCGCGTTCACTAAGGGAACAGTGAACATCGGCAGCTTCCCCGCAGAGGCACCGGTCCTGTCGACCATCGGTCTCCAACTCGTCAAAGAGAACGGAACGCTGGCGGTCTTCGTCACTGCCTCGGATCCCAACGGTGATGCGCCCGCTCTCACGGCCGCCAATCTCCCGACCAACGCGACGTTGCTGGACAACGTGAACGGCACAGCGGACTTCAACTTCGCGCCGACGGTGGGACAGGCGGGACTCTACCACGTCATGTTCTACGCGACCGACAATACGGCACTCAAGGACAGCGAGGACGTGCGGATCATCGTGAACCACCTCAGCAACCTGCGCCCGGTGCTGGACTTCATCCGCAACGACACAGTCAGGGAGGGCAGTTCACTCGAGTTCCGCGTCACCGCTTCGGATCCCAACGGAGGGTATTCGCCTCTGCTGGTTCTTGGCGGATCACCGCCCGGTACCGCCCAGTTGACCGACAGCAGCAACGGGGCCGGGCTGTTCCACTACGCGCCCGGCTACGATGAGGCCGGATTCGTCGACTTCGTCTTCATCGCCACGGATGGCTTCCTGGCGGACACTCTGGTCGTGACGATTGAAGTGTTCGACGTCGCCGCCGCCGTGCGGTCGGTGTCGGACGGCAATAACGTGCCCACGACGTATGCTCTGGACCAGAACTACCCGAATCCGTTCAACGCCGGCACGGTGGTGCGCTTCGCTCTGCCGCATGACAGCAAAGTCCGCCTCGAAGTGTTCAACGTTCTCGGGCGTAAGGTCAGGACGCTTCTAAACGAGTTCCGCCCGCTGGGGGTCTATGCGGTGGACTGGGACGGCACCGATGATCGGGGCAAACCGTTGTCGACCGGCGTGTATTTCTATCGCATCCAGACGGAGGACTACACCAACACCAGGAGTATGCTCATCCTGAAGTGATGCTGGTCGCCTTGAACGACATCTCAAAGACCGCCCCTATGGGCGGTCTTTTTGTGCCCGACCGGGGCGTGGCTACGGCGGCGCCTGCCCGGGACCGTGCGCGAAGGGTCGCAGGAGCCGGAACAGATTCCGCGGATTCGGCCGATGAAGATAGGCGGGAGGCATGGATGCCGTCAATCTGCACCGCAGGGACGGATTGTTCTCCAGGGGCAGCATCCGAATGCGACAAATGGGAACCGGCTGGGCGTAGCCGGCGTTGTTCGACTGCGCGTCGGTCGAACCGACAGGGACGGTTGTACAAGAGTCGGGGGTTTGCGCTGCCCGACCTGCCGGGTATGTTCACTTCGAGGAGCCGTTCGATGAGACGTCTGTCCGCCGTATTCATCATGTCCATCGCATCTGTCCTGTCGATCGCGGGCGGTGCGGTGGCCTACAACGCCGTCTGGGTGGAGTCGAAGACCGTCGCCCCCGGTGCGACTGGAGTGACCATCGGTGTGTGGGTGGTGAATGACACGGCATTGACGGGATGGGTGCTTCCGCTGGAATTTCGGGACACCGACGGTAACGGTTCGTACATCGAGGGCCCAGCCGCCTCGTTCTCAGGCACCCAAGTCCCCAGCACGAACCGTGTTGGTGCAAGTCCACTCACCGCCTCGTCCGTCATGACCAAGTACGGATCGCCCACGACGCAATCATGCAGTGGACCCACGTCGCATACCTGGCCGCCTCCCGCTGCTGTCGACTTTCTCAGCCCGGATGCGGTGATGCTGGCCCTCTTCAGCATGTCCGCTCCGCCCAATCTCTACTACCTGCCGCCGGGAAACGACAGTGTGGCCGGCCAGTTCGAGGACTGGCCGAGCGTCGGTGAGTCGACCCCATACTTGGCTGGGGCGTCGGTGACTCTCGGTTTCAACGTGAACTCATCGCTCGGGACATTCGAGATCGACACGGCCTGCATCACACCCAACAATCACTTGATGGCCACCACACCCCCCAGTGCCGATCTTGTGCATTTCGTGTTTCGCAAGGGAATCATAACCATCAGCGACGTGCCCAATGCCGCCCCTGTCCTGGCGGCCATCGGTTCCCAATCTGTGACGGTCGGTGACTCGCTCGACCTCACCGTCTCCGCCACAGACGCCAATGGCACCCCTCCGTTCTTGATGGCGAGGAATCTGCCGGCGAATTCCGAGTTTCCGGATTACGCCGATAGCTCGGGCACCTTCAGCTTCCATCCGGACTCGAGTCAGGTGGGGGTACACAATGTCACGTTCATCGCCTGGGATGGCGAGCTGGCTGACAGCGAGGTCGTGCCGATCACGGTCAGTCATTTGAATCTGGCACCGATCATCGCATCCATCACTCCCAAGTCCGTCGATGAAGGGCAGACCCTGAACTTCCCGGTTACGGCGAGCGATCCGAATGGCGACACGATGAATCTGACGGCACAGAACGTACCTCTGAATGCGAGTTTCGTCGACAACGGCAACGGAATCGGGGCCTTCAGTTTCAGCCCCGATCTCACCCAGTCGGGCGACTACGATGTTCGTTTCGTCGCCTCCGATGGGCTTCTGGCCGACACCGAGATCGCTGTCATAACGGTCAACGACGTCGCCGCGATTCGCTCGCTGGAGACAGGGGGGAGTGTCCCGACCGAGTACGCGCTGGAGCAGAACTACCCGAATCCGTTCAATGCCGGCACCGTGGTGCGCTTCAGTCTGCCGCGTGACGGGTCGGTGCGGCTTGAGATCTTCGACATCTTGGGGCGGAGAGTACGGGCGCTGGTTGACGAGAGCATGACATTGGGCAGCTACGCGGTCGATTGGAATGGCGCTGACGATGGTGGCGCGCCGGTCGCCTCAGGGGTGTACTTCTATCGCTTGGAAGCGTCCGGCTACTCGCGGGTGCGCAGCATGTTGGTACTGAGGTAGATGTCCGTGAATCGGCCCCGGATCGTCGTCGCAATCTGCGTTCTGTGCGGCCTCTTGGGTGCCGGGACGGCGTGCGCATACAACGCCGTCTGGGTCGAGTCCAAGTCGGTCCATCCCGGTGATACCGACGTGACCATCGGCGTTTGGGTGGTCAACGACACGCCCCTCACCGCTTTCGTCATGCCGCTGGAGTTTCGCGATACCGATGCCAACGGGTCGTACATTATGGGGTCTTGTGTCTTCTCGGCACCGCCGGATCGCAGGATCTCCGCCAGCGCACTCACGAGTTCCGTGAGTAAGATAGTCTACGGCACACCCACCGACACGAACTGCCACGCGGGCGGTGGTTTCCCCCTCTGCAGTGGGCCCGTTGCTCATGCGTACAATACCAGTAGTCCAGTGGACTTCACGTCCCCCGACGGCTTCCTGTGGGCCGGAGTGAGCACAAGCGCTCCCCCGCACCTTTGGTATCTACCGTCAGGGAGCGACAGCGCAGCCGGTGTCCATCACGGTTGGCCGCAAGACGGTGACTCAACGCCATACCTGGCTGGACCCTCATTCGAGTTTGTCTTCGATGTCGATTCCGTCCCGGGCAGTTTTGAGATCGACACCGCGTGTACGTGCCCCAACAACCACCTGCAAGGGACTGATCTGTCCTTTGCGGGCGTCATGTTTGCATTCCGGCGGGGCATTGTGACCATCAACCCGAACGCCAACAATGCCCCTGTGCTTGCCACTATCGGCTCCAAGACGACTGCCGAAGGCGGCTCGCTGGCATTTCCGATCTCAGCATCCGATCTTGACGGAACAACTCCGCTCCTCATGGTGGCGAACCCACCCGATCATTCGGCGTTGATCGACAGCAGCAACGGCACGGGGACATTCATCTTCCATCCCGACTACACGCAGGAAGGGATCTACGATGTTCTCTTCATTGCTTGGGACGGAGAACTTGCGGACGGCGAAGTCGTTACGATCATGGTCGCCCATACGAACGCGGCGCCGGTGCTCGATCACATTTCCCCGCAGTCGGTCAACGAGGGGGAGCATCTCGCGCTTACGGTGATCGGCCATGACATCGATGCCACGGTCCCTGCGCTCTCGGCTTTGAACGTGCCGCTCAACGCGAGCTTCTCGGACAATGGGGATGGCAGCGGGTCATTTGTCTTTGACCCTGATCTCAGCCAAGCCGGAGACTACCATGTCACTTTCATCGCCTCAGACGGACTTCTGGCAGACACCGATGTCGTGACCATCACCGTCGCCGAAGCCGCTGCCGTGCGCCAATTGGAGGCGGGAGATGGTGTCCCCGCCAAGTTCTCGCTGGAACAGAACTACCCCAACCCGTTCAATTCCTCCACCGTGGTGCGCTTCGGTCTTCCGCACGATGCCCGCGTCCGGGTCGAAGTGTTCGACATCCTCGGTCGATCGGTCAGGACGCTCCTCGACGAATTCAAGCCGCTGGGAGTCTATGCCGTGGATTGGGACGGGCGAGATAATGCCGGTCGGACGCTATCGACTGGGGTCTATTTCTGCCGCATTGTCAGCGGGGATTTCGAATCGATCCGTAGCATGCTCCTTCTGAAATAGGGTTGCTTCCTCGCCTTTCCGCGGAATACGACGATTCCAGAGTCGTGTAAGTGATGGCCAGAGGCGCTGCCATAATGGCAGTGGCGCGGCAACGCGTTGTCTGGCTGTGTATTAGGAGATATTCCTTGACTTGAAGTGGGTGGTTTTGCTAAATAGGGGGTTTTCCGGAGAAGGAATGGCCAATGGATGATCGAACGAGTGATCCCTTCTTACTAACCATAGGCGGCACAAGGGATTCGCGATCCTCGCTCCGCGTCGTCGATCACAAGTTCGTGATCGGCAAGGAGGAATTCCTGCCCTATGTGGCGGAGATGCACTACTTCCGTGTCGCCAAACGACATTGGTCAGTTTGTTTCGAGCGAATCCGCAAGGCGGGTTTCCGCATCATCTCCACCGCTGTTCCGTGGAATCTCCATGAGACGCGTCAGGGTGAATTCGACTTTGCGGGATCGACCGACCCCACCAAGGACTTGATTGTCTTCCTCGAGTTGTGTCGAGAGTTCGGCTTCAAGATCATGCTGCGTCCGGGGCCGTGGCTGGCTTCGGAGTGGGACAATGGCGGCATCCCCGAGTTTGTCGTCCGTCATCCGGACAATTTGGCCGTCGATCACGCCGGGCAGCATATCACTGCCGACCCAGGTGCCGGAGCCAAGGCTGTGGCCCTGCCCTCATACTTGGGTAATCGTTTCCACATCCTCCTCAAAAACTACTTCTCGGTGCTCAGCGAAGTGGTCAAGAACTACATCTACCCCCGCGGGCCGGTCTTCATGGTCGAACTGGATCATGAAACGTCGTTCGCCGGGCATTTCGCGCCGCTCTCCGCCGATTTTAGTCCCCAGGGGTCGCGGTCGTTCTTCGGGCAGTTTCTGACGGAGAAATACGAGACAATTGACCGCCTCAATCGGCTGTGGAAGACGCGGCACAAGGGATTCGAGGAGGCCACACCGCCTGAGACGGCCGAGTGCAAGACCCCGCCCGAGTTCTGCCGGCTCATGGACTGGGTGGAGTTCCGCGAGTGGGTTGTCAACCGCTACGCGGAGGCCTTGGCCGAACTGATGTCGCAGACGGAAGTCTCGGTGCTATTCACGCGCAGTCTGGCCTTTCATGGATCGTACCATTTCCCCGATGTGGCCGGGGCGAGGGATTCCGGACGGGTGCTGTACACCGTCAACCTCGACTGGAACCGGCCGTTCGCGGAGACGATCCGTCAGGCACGCAGTGTTGCCGGATGGCAGCCGACGGGTTTCTCCACCGAGTTGACAATCGGCAATCGCCATGCGGATCCACATGCCGGTCGGTCGTTCCGACCACTGGGGGCGCGCGACTCCAAGCGCCTGTTGGTGGCGGCTCTTGCCGCGGGACTCAAGGGATTCAACTTCCACATGTTCGTCGGTCGGCAGCGCTGGTATGATGCCGCCCTGGAAGCCGACGGCGCCATTCTTCCTTCCTATGAGGTCATCCGGGAAGCCGTCTCACAACTGACGACCCTACGCTTCGAGACGATGCGGGATTTCGCCGATGTGGCTCTGGTCCAGTATCGCCCGTATCAGCGCGCCGCGCTCCTGGGTCGCTGCGCGTCACATGGCTACCTCTATGACCTCATGGGAGCCCAGTTCGATGCGACGGCTGCCGATGTGATGGCGTTGGGGTACGACTATCGCGTCTTCGATTTGGCGGTTCCTGATCGTCTCGACAAGTACGGGACAGTTGTCGTGCCGACCGGCGAGTTCATGGATTCAGCCAGCCAGGAACGTCTCCTGCAATTGGCCAAGGGCGGTGCGCACCTGATCCTCTATGGTGTTCTGCCCCGGTTCGACAACTCGATGGATCCCTGTGAGATCCTCGCCAAAGGGATCGGCGTCCGCACCTCCTTCGAGCCCGGCCTTTTGACGGTCGAAGCCAAGCACCATACGTTCAACACCGCTGTCTGGGGGACCATCAAGCGCGCCCCCGACCGAGCCGCCAAACTGGTGAAGGCCGGGACGAAGCTCCTCGGCGTCTCGAACAAGTGCGGCAAGGGTCAGGTTACGGTGTTGACCTTCTCGCCTGGTTCGCATCTCCTGCCGGAGAAGCTGATCCTCCTGAATGATGTCTTGAAGCTCGGTAAGCTGACGTCGCCCGTATTCTCGTCCGACCCGCATGTTCATGTCGTACTTCAGGGGCATGCGAAGGCGGCACTGCTGATGGTGTACGACGTGGCCGACACGCTGGGCATGATCGAAGACAGCGGCGACTCTGCAGGCCGGGGAGTCATCGTCGGCGCCGACCTCGGGGCGCTGGGCCTCACTTCGCCTCGGGTCGTTCTGACGGACATTCTGGGCACGGAGTCCCACAAACTCTCAGCTCGGGACCTCAAGGCGGGTATCGAGATCCGTCTGAGCCGCGGCGATTCCAGACTCTTCAGTATTGAACGGAAGTGACCACGGGTCTCTGCGGGATCGATCACGCCGTCAGGGGTTCTCCTGCGGGTGACGAAATCCCGTCCGAGGCAGACCGTTGTCACAACAGGATCGGGTTCGGGCCGTATATGCAATGGCGCGATGGGGTACGCACGTTCTGACATAGGCTTCGGCTGAAGTTGCGGGCGACATCCTGTGCTGATGGAAAGCGAGGTCGCCGGCGGCTTCAGGCATGTGTCTCCGCACGGGGCCGGGCCCGCCGTACTGGTGGGAACAAAACGACCGCAAATCGTATAAAATGAGGTCGAGAAAGGCCTTGAAACGAGGGCCTGTGGGTAGTAAAATACAAGTTTGTGCTCTTGAGGAGAATTGTACCGTGATTACCCGTCTGACGTCTTCGTTGTCGTCTTCCCGACGCTGGCTTGCGGTCTTCGTTCCTTCCCTGTTGGTCCTGTTCATTGGCCATGGCGTCCCGGCAGCGGGCCAAGGCGCCCCGCCCGGAGGATGGGTCACCGGCAACGGCCACAGCCCGTTCGTCAACGTCGTCCAAACCGTCAAGGATGCCGTCGTCAACATCTCGGCGGAGAAGGTCGTCGATGCGCGACGATTCCACTCCTTCGAACCGTTCTTCGAGGACTGGTTCGGCCCCGACACGGGGCGCAGTCGGCAGAAGTCCCTCGGGTCGGGCTTCATCTTTCGCCCTGACGGATACATTCTGACGAACTACCACGTCGTGAATGGAGCGGACAACATCACTGTGCGCCTCTCCGACAAGATGGAGCTCCGGGCGGAACTGGTGGGCACGGATCGGGAGACGGACCTGGCGGTTCTGCAGATCAAGGCGGATCACGAGTTACCCGCCGTGACGCTGGGAGATTCCGACTCGATACTGGTCGGTGACTGGGCGGTCGCGGTCGGCAATCCGTTTCCTCAGCAGGGATTGGATCGCACCGTCACCGTCGGTGTGATCTCGGCCGTCGGCCGCAAGAGTCTGAATTTCGGCTCGGAGACGCCGACATATCAGGACTACATCCAGACAGACGCCTCGATCAATCCCGGGAATTCCGGCGGGCCGCTGGTGAACTTGAAGGGGGAAGTGATCGGCATCAACGCCGCGATTGCCAGCCCGACCGGTGCCAATGTCGGGATCGGCTTCGCCATCCCGGTCAATTTCGCCAAGATGGTCATTCCCGATCTCTTGGCTTCCGGCAGGGTTCCCCGAGGCTGGCTGGGCATCCAGTTGCATGATGTCTCCTGGGATGACGCAGAAGCCGAGGGATTGGAGACGGCCGAGGGGGCGATCATCGACCGGGTGATGGACGATACACCGGCCCAACGGGCGGAGTTGAAACCCGGTGACGTGATCGTCACGGTGAACGACGAGAAGATCACCGATACCCAGCAGTTCATGCGTCTGATCTGGCAGGCGCGGGCCGGGACAACGGTGCGCCTTGGCGTGCTGCGCAACGGGCGGCCGCAGACGTTCGCCGTGACGCTCGAAGATCGCGACCGTGCCCTCCGGGCCTCGTCCGAGAGCGACGAACCGGCTCCGTCGAGTGCGGAGACCCTCTGGCTCGGGATCGAGGTGACGACGGCGACGCCGCAACTGGCGGTACAGTATGAGTCTGAATTCCATCCCGGCGTCCTGGTCACCGACATCGACGCCGCCGGTCCGGCGTATGAGAAGGGTATTCGCATCGGGATGATCATTGCGGAGATCAACCACGAACCGATCCGGAGTCGTGGCGAATACGAGGAGAAGGTCGCGCAGATCGGCGATCAGACCAAGGCGGTGTCGCTTCTGGTGTACGGCCAGCAGGGACAGACCGCCTATATCGCGGTCCGGCCGGCGCGGCAGAACTAACACCCCAGCATAGGAGGATGGGTACGAGCGTCAGAACTTCTCGCAAGTACCGGGATGAAGACCGGTCACTCGATTTGTACCTGAAGGAGATCGGCGAAACACCGCTGTTGACATCGGCCCAGGAAGTGTCTCTGGCCAAGCGCATCAAGCAGGGCGATGAAACCGCCCTTGAGCGTCTGACCAAGGCGAACTTGCGGTTTGTGGTCTCGGTTGCCAAACAGTATCAGAACCAGGGCCTGTCCCTGGCCGATCTGATCAACGAGGGCAACATCGGATTGATCAAAGCCGCCAAGCGCTTCGACGAGACGCGCGGGTTCAAGTTCATCTCGTACGCCGTCTGGTGGATTCGCCAGGCGATCCTGCAGGCGTTGGCCGAGCAGTCGCGCATCGTGCGTCTGCCGCTCAACCGTGTGGGCACGCTGCACAAGATCGGCAAGATCGCCTCGTCGTTGGAGCAGGAGTTCGGGCGCGAGCCCTCACCGGATGAGATCGCGCGCGAGTTGGAGCTCTCGGCTTCGGAGGTGTCCGACACGCTGAAGATTTCGAACACGCACCTGTCGCTGGATGCGCCGTTTTCGACGTCGGAAGACAACAGTCTGATCGACGTTCTCGAAGACGAACTGCAGCCGGCACCGGATGAGTCGCTCTTGAAGGACTCGCTGCGTCTGGAGATCGAGAAGGCGCTGGACACGCTGACGCCCCGCGAAGCCGAGGTGATCAACCTCTACTTCGGGCTCTCCCACGAGAAAGCCCTGACCTTGGAGGAGATCGGCGTGCGCTTCAACCTCACCCGCGAGCGGGTGCGCCAGATCAAAGAGAAAGCGATCCGCCGTCTCCGTCACGCCTCGCGCTGCAAGTCGCTGCGCGCCTATTTGGACTGACCGGTCCAACACACAACTGAAAACGGACCCTGAGGCCCCGTTCCGCTGGAACGGGGCCTTAATGTTGCTGTCCTCCGTAAGTGCCCCACCCGAGGGGTGGGAATCTGCCCCGTGCATTTGTCAGAACAACCCCACCCTGCGGGTGGGGGACTGATTCCCTCGCGGACGGTCCGGTAAGGCGCACCTTCCCCCGATGGCTACGTCAGGGGGCTGAAAGCCCCCTGTCCGCGAAGTGCTATGTCATAAGGACAGCGGGCTTTCAGCCCCCTGACGGTGCGTGCAAAGCACGGAGCTACGAATTCCCAGTCCCCGCGAGCGGCAGAGGTGTCGCGCCAGGGAGTTCGGTGTGAGGGGCGGTGGGTGGGGGAGGTGCCTCAACGTCTTTCGGACGTGTGCCCCAGCGGGTGAGCACAACCGCGCCGGTTCCCAGTGTCATCACGACGTACCCAATCACGATGGACAGCGTGAGCAGACTAAGGGTCGTGACGCGGAAGACACCACCGAGTTCTGTCGGGCCCGTTCCCCAAATCGAGATGATCATCAGAAGCGCCGGTGCTTGCAGCACCAAGACACCGAGGATGGTTCGTGCCAGTGGCGTCCTTAGGGTGAGGTCGGCATTCTCCGCGAGCAGATCGCTGACATACTGGCCGACGGCCGCCTGCGCCAGGATGAGACCGGCAAACATCAAGAGCGGCATCAGGAATAGGGCCACGGGGATTCCGACGATCGTGACAATCAGCAGCAGGAATAGCGGGAGAACCAGAATCTGCGCCAGCACGCCCATCAGAAACGACTTGAAGAACGACACACGGACACGATCTTTGACCTTGGTGATGTTCTTCGCCGCCAAGGCATAGGCCACCAGGACGAGGAACAGCCACAGCACAATCTTGAGAAGAATCAAGATCGTGACCGTTGGCTTACCCCAAGTACGGCCGATTTCCCCCGGACCGACGCCAAACGGGGCGATTCGTGTCTCCTGCCTCTGACCGCCGATTCGTCCCCCCGGCTCGCGGAGAACCCGCGAGGCAGTGACGTCCGACCTGACATATCCTTCCGGGCCGAGACGCACCGTGCCGAACGGCGCCACGGCGCTGCCGTTGATCGTACCTTCGACGTCAATGTCGCCAAAGACCACGACGACGTCGCCGTCGACCTGCCCCCGCACGTGCACGTCGCAGAAGATCCCGACGACATCGCCATCGGCAACATCATCCGGATCGATCGTGATGTTTCCTGCCAGGACGAAGTTGCTCAGCTTGTCTTCCGACAAGACCACTGGGTGTCCCCCGGGGAGAGGCGGCACAATCACGCCGGGGATATCCGGCAGTTCGATTCGCCCGCCCGGGCTGGTCATGAAGCGCAAACGCCGTCCGTCTCGTCCAACCACGCTGATGCCACTGGCATCGATGGTGATTTCCCTGGCATAAATCGAGTCACCGGGCATCGCCTCGGGGGAAACGGCGAGAGAGTCGGTCACGACCACCACGTGCGCCCGCGGTTGTGGTCGTGGTGGAGCAGGCGCAGGGGAAGCAACCGTCGCCGTCGGGTCAGCCGCCATCGCCGTGTGACTGCCGCAAGGAGATGGGCAAGCCACAACGATCAGCGCCATGATGGCGAAGTGGACATACCGCCGCACAGACCCAACCCGGTTCGAGGCCGGGCGGAATCGTCCCGCGATCACTTGGTGTGCGGCCCTCATTCAGACTGCCCGTTATAGTTCTCCGAGGACGATGTCGCCGGAGACGGTCGAGATTCTGATTTCCTGGTCCCCTGGCCCGACTCGCCCGACAAGGCGATGCCGCGTATGCTGCCGGACCGTCATTTCCAGGTCGGCCTGAATGTCGCCGGAGGATGTCTCCAGGACGGCTTGCCCGATGGATTCGGGTCTGACCGACACACTGACTTCGCCGGACGTGGATCGAACAATCAACGGTTCCTCAGGAGCCGACGACTCGATCGTGATATCACCGGAGGTCGAGTGCAAATCGAAGCCACCCGACTCCTGCACGATGCGGATTTCCCCCGATGTCGTACCGACGCGGACTGTCGCCTCCAGCCCGTCCAGCGTGACATCACCCGAGACCGTTCCCACCTCGGTCATTCCCCTGACGGCGTGGGCCTCGACGTTGCCGGAGACCGAATTCGCCTCCAGGTCGCCGGCGCAGGTCTGGATCCATTGGTCGCCGGAGACCGTGCGGATGCTGGTGGACGCCCCTGCTGCCGTGATATGAACGTCCCCCGAAGTGGAGTTGATGCGCAGCCGCCCCCCCAGGCGTCGCGCGTCTATGTCTCCCGACACGCTGCGCATCTCAAGATGTCCCAACACGCCCTCAGCGTCTACGTCTCCTGAGACGGAGCCGAGGACGCCATCGGCCCCCTTGGGGCCGCGCACATGGAAGCTCACGGTGATGGAGCGTTGTGTGCCGAAGATCTCCCGCAGCCACCGGTGGAAATCGTCGGGATAATCCACACGGGCGGTGAGGAACCCTTCGTCCCCCTCGACCGTCAAACGGATCTTCTGGCGGATTCGCTCCGCCTCCTCGGCGTTGTCCGCGCGCACGATCGTCTCGATGGTGACCGTGGCCGTTGTCCCTTCCGTGACCACGTAGGATATGTCGCCGTTGATGGTCTCAATGGCGATGTCGGGCTGCGTGCCGACGACAAACGACTTGGTATCGCTCGAGCGGAATTCCTCAGTGGCCAGGCAGGGGACTGCGCCCCAACCGGCCGCGGCGACCGCCGCCACAAGGACACAATGTACCGCTGTCTGCCTGTCCACGGGCTACCTCCCCAGGATCATGACACCAGACCCTTCAGTTTCTTCTTCAGCAGCTCGCGCGCTCGGAAAATCCGTGCCTTGACCGTGCCGACCGGGATATTGAGCTGCACCGCGATTTCCTCGTACGACCTGTCCTGCTGGTGGCGCAAGATGATGACTTCCCGGTACTTCGAGGGTAGAGCCTCGATTGCCTCCCCGATCGTGACAGCCCGACGCTTGCGAAACAGATCTTCTTCCGGGCTGTGGGACCAGTCGGGAATCTCCAAGGCGACCTCGCCGTCGTGGGTCGGCACCGGCTTGTCCAACGACAACGCCTCGATGCGCTTCTTGCGCAGATGATCGATGGCGCTGTTGGCGGCGATCTTGTAGAGCCAGGTTGAGAACCGGTATTCGAACCGGTACGAGGCCAGCGACCCGAAGGCCTTCATGAATGTCTCTTGAACCAGGTCGGCCGCCTCGTCCGGGTTACGCACGATCTTGAAGATGACGTGGTAGATCGACTGTCGGTGGCGAGCCAGAAGCTCCCTGTACGCACTCTGGTCCCCCGCCAGGGCATCTCTGATCAGGCGTTCGTCCGATTCGGCCACCGTGCGACACACCTTCCGGTACGGAACTCCCAATTGTTTGTTTCTCCGGCGGCGATCCGTGCCTCCCGGAGGGTCGCTCGGCAATGTAATCCCTTGCCTCACATACCGGCCACATCAAAGGCCCTTCCGTCACTGCCTTGTTCGGCGATTCAGATCAGGATCCGGGGCAGCACATCGCCAAGTCCTGATCTTGGTGTGCTGGTGCGTCTTGGGTTGGCGGATGCATCCACCCCGCACCGACCGAAGCCGGTTCGTCTTGGCCCAAGCACGACCGGCCGTACTGACGAAGGGTTCCCATCACTTGTCCGTTTGATTCGAGAGGGAGGCAGATACCGCGTCGATCCGTCTGTGAGTTTGCAAGCTCTTGCAGAGCGGTAGCCGTCGGCGATCCTGTCGGTGCCCATGTCTGGAGGTGACGTGAGATTGTCCGAATCCCCATCAATGGGGTCTCAACCCTATCCCCTCAGGATTCTTCTGTGATCTTGTAGTCTGGTCGTCGCCACACAATCCTTCGACCGGCCACCGCACAACTCATTGATACACTGCGCGTTGACGTCATCTCGCCAAGCAACGCCGTGTCACGGCAAGATCGTTGCCTACCTCGGAAGTGCAGTCGGCAGTTAAAATCTGCGGCTCATTGCCGATAGCAGACCTTGGGGAAAGGCCAGCCGCCTTCTGCCTCGAGGTGCACACGGGAGGAGGGCGGCGTGACGAAGAAACGGAAATCCGATGTGAGGGTGCCGCATAAGACTTTCTGGCATCTGTACAGCCTCCAGACCCTCAACTCGGAGAAGTTCATAAAGGTGGTCAACAAAATCCTGAGGCATGAGTACCACCTGATCAAGTAGGTGGACTGCATCTCGCTCGGCGACAATGGATTGCGGACGGTCTCGGCCGACAGGGAGGCGGCCTAACGGGGAGCAGCGGTCCTGACAGCTCGAGGAAGGCCCACACGAGGGGGGGTGTCGGGCCGGACAGACATTTCAGCCGACCGCACCCGTTGTTTCTCTTGACATTACAGGCATGTTACGGATAACATGGCCCGTTCTCGGCGGGGAGGGATTCCGTGCCGATGAGGACGAAAGGATATGGAATGTCGAGACGACGATTGAATGTTTGGGTGATCCCGCCTTCGACTGGTAGAGTCAAGCAGTACTCCCTACCACAATGGATAGTGCGTGCGGCATTGACTGCCGCAACGCTCCTCATCATCGGGTTCTTTGTTTCCATGGGGCTGGCCACCTATGGCTTGAACAAGGCGGACCAGCATCAGGATCAGGCGGCAGAGAACGCGGCGCTCAAGGCCGCGCTGGTGGACATCAGTACCGACGTCACAGTGCTGCGCCAACAGCTCAAGCGCCTGGAGGATGCCGAGAAATCTGTGCGTCTTGTCTTTGGGTTTCCGGAAATCGATCCGACAGTCCGCGCTCTCGGGACCGGGGGCTCGGTCGCCCCTGCTGAACCGCCGCAGAACGAAACCGACCGGATGATCTACGCGATCGAGACCGAGGTCGCCGGTCTGTTGCGGCGCAGCGAGTTCGAACGTGAGAACTACGAGTCGGTCATGCGTAGTCTCATGGGGCGCAAGAACCAGCTCGACCACACACCCTCGATCTACCCGATCAACGGTCGTCTGGCACGCGGGTACGGCTACAAAGCCGACCCGTTCACCAACCAGATACGCATGCATACCGGGCTCGATCTGGCCGCCCCGATCGGGACGCCGATCTTCGCGCCGGCAGCGGGGACTGTAATTCTCTGCGAACGGCAGTCCCACTACGGCAACTTCATCGCCATTAACCACGGCTACGGGATCGAGACCTGCTATGGTCATCTCAGCCGCTTCGCCGTCAAGCCGCACGATGTCGTCCGCCGCGGCGACATCATCGGTTATGTGGGCAGCAGCGGCTATTCGACGGGTCCCCACGTGCACTATGAGGTCGTGCTGAACGGCCGACCGGTGGACCCGATGGGGTACATCTATGACCGGGCGCCGCAGGCCGATGTGTCGTCGGCCTCAGGCGAAAAGAAGAAGTCTTAGCGTACTGGCTGCTTGCACTGTTGCACCGGCATGGCCCGTTCCGCCCAAGGAATGGCCGGCCGGTGTCTTTTTGTGGAAACTGATCGGGTGCACGAGGTGGTTCTGTTTGCGATGGGCCGATGTGGCGATGCCGGGTAACAGAAAAGAGCAGTGCTGATGGTGCGTTCACGTCCCATGATCATGCCGGCAGCGCGACGACACAATGCCGGTCGGTCGACGCCATCGCTTCTGTCGTGGGCGCCCAGTGACAGTGATTCCTCTTGTCGGGACCCGGAAGGAACGGATGCCCAAACGTAGAACCATCGACCGGCCGAGACGCAGACGGGTGCGGCGGAAGGACGCAGTGACCGGCACGGCGGTGGGCCCGAAGTCGATCGCCGAGCCGTCGCTGGACGGGAAAGATCTCGGCTCCGACAAGGACGAAACAGAAGTTCGCGAGATCATTCGACAGATCCAACAGGGCAGGACCCACCTCTTCAAGATGCTGATCGACCGCTACCGCGCCCAAGTGGCGGGAATCGCCTACAAGATGGTCGGCGACTATGACGACGCCAAAGACATCTCGCAGATGGTGTTCGTCAAGACCTTCTACAACATCCAGCGCTTCGATCTGACCAAGCGCTTCTCCACTTGGCTCTATCGCATCGCCGTCAACGCCTCCATCGACTACATCCGCAAGTTCAAGAAGCACAAGTTCGAGGAGCTGGAGGATGTCAACGAGCCGGGCAGCTCTTCGGTAACCCCGGAGCAGGCCTTTCAGTTGAAGGAACTGCGCGAATTTGTCCTGCAGGCGGCGCAACGGCTCAATGAGAAGCAGCACACCGCCTTTGTCCTCAAGGACCTCGAGGGGAAGGACATCGACGAGATCGCCGAAATTATGGGGATGCCCCAAGCCACGGTCCGCTGGTACCTCCACCGCGCCCGCAAGAAACTCCGCAGCGACCTGCGCCGCCGCTTCGGCCCGATTCTCAGCAAGATGGGGATCGGGGAGGGAGGCTGAGTGACGTCCCATGCCATCGGCGGTCATTCCAAGTCTCAGGCTATGACCACCACGGCCGGTGCCACGAGGATCGGTCTCCCACCAGTGGGTTTTTCCCCGCGCCCCGTGTATATTCCCCCCGTACGCGCAGCGTACGACGCGACACGGAGGGAATCATGCCGACGGTACAGTATCTCTCGCATTCCTGCTTCCTCGTCGTGGCGGGGGGGAAGACGCTCCTCATTGATCCGTTTTTCACGGGGAATCCCAAGGCGCCGCAGGGCACCGACAAGATCAAACCCGATTACCTCCTGCTGACTCACGGTCATGGCGATCACTTGGGTGATGGTTTGGAGATCGCCAAGAGATCCGGGGCGGTGATCATCGCCCCGAACGAACTGGCGGTCTGGTGCGAGAACAAAGGAGCCAAGGTGCATCCGATGCACATCGGCGGCGGCCATGACTTCGACTTCGGGCGGGTCAAATTGACGATCGCTCATCACGGTTCCGCCGCGGGGCCGGGTCCCAATGGCTGGGAATACACCGGCAATCCATGCGGGTTCCTAATCACCGCCGAGGGGAAGACACTGTATCATGCCGGGGACACCGGGATCTTCTACGACATGAAGTTGATCGGCGAGATGCACCCGATCGATCTGGCCCTTCTGCCGATCGGCGACAACTTCACGATGGGTGTCAGCGATGCGATCAAGGCGGTGGAGTTGTTGCGCCCCCGGCATGTAGTGCCGATGCACTACGACACGTTCGATCTGATCAAGGCCGATCCACAGGTCTTCGCCGATGGCGCGTCCCGGCACGGCGCCAAGGTGACCATCATGAAGATCGGCGAGCGACTGGGGTATTGAGCGGACGAGGTGGTTCCCTCACCCGCCCGCCGTGGGGGGGCGACCTCTCCCGGAGGGAGAGGTTATCGTTGTGACACTCACTATGGCAAAGTGCTGAGAAGTGCATTACCATGTCGGGGGAACAGGCTTGTCATGCTGAGCGAAGCGAAGCATCTGCTTTCCCTCCCCGATGAAGAAACAGCAGATTCTTCACCCCGCCAAAGAACGGCGGGGTTCAGAATGACAGCGTCGGCTGGTCTTTCAGCAGCCTGATAGAGATGAAACGCTCGCTGCGCATCCTCATCCTCGTTGTCGGCGTCCTGGTATTTCTGGCGGTGCTGGCGATCATCGTCGCCAAGTTCGTCTTCACCAAGCAGCGCATCCTGGCCCTGTTGTCGCCTCGCATCGAGGCGATGCTCCATCGCCCCGTGCGCATCGATGACGCCGGGATCACGTTCTGGGGCGGGATCGGTGTGCGGTTGACCGGGATCACGATCGGCAATCGGCCCGGATTCTCACAACAGCCGTTTCTGAGCGTGGAGGCCTTGGACGTCAAGGCGAGGTTCTGGCCGCTTCTGGTCGGACGGGCCGAGGTTGATCACGTGCGCATGGAGCATCCTGCGGTCACTATCGAGTATGACGCCATGGGGGGATCGAACCTCGATGGTCTGTTAGCCACATCAACATCGACGCCGGGCGAACCCGCTCAAGTGGCCGACAGCCTCGCGGCCTCCCGGCTCTTCGTTCAGCACGTCATCATTGCCGGAGGGCGATTCTCGCTCCGTGACGCCCGTGTGCCGCGACGGCTCGACGCGGGTGGCTTGAACGTGGATCTGCGTCTATCGCCGCCTGTGGAGTCGCAGGAGTTGCCCTTCGCCATTGGGGTGAGTTTCGATTCGCTGGAGTTTGTGCAGAAAGACCGCCATTGGTCGATCACCAGCGGCGATCCCAGGTGTCTTCTGTCGGGCGAGTGGAATCGGCGTTCGGGATCGCTGCGCGCCGACTCCCTGGCGCTCCGATGGTGGGGCGTCACCGTTCTTGCACAGGGCTCGATGCGTTCCAATCCGGGACTTCGGGAAATCGAAGTAAACGCACGCCTGCTGCCGACGCCAGTTCAGGACATACTCCCGGAAATCCAGCGCTTGCGTCCGATGCCGCTGCTGGCCGGATTGGAGGCTACGGCGCAAGGATCCGCCGAGGCGACCTTCGTCTGGCCATTGCCGCAAGGACGGCTGCCGGAATGGCGGATGGTCCTCGACCTATCAGATCTCGCATGGACGCTTCCTGGGAATCCACCTCCCATGACTGCGTCCCGAGTCGAATTGCGCGGCGGCGGCCAGACAATCTCCTGGGCCGTCACGGCCGGTCGGTTTGGTGATGGCACCTTCGCAACCACGGGGACCGTCGACCAAGTGTTCACGGGCCAGCGCACTTTGTCAGGACGGTTGGAGGCCGACATGCCGGTCTCGGGGCTGGAAGCCCTGATGCCAAGTGCCCACGGGCTGTCGACGGCGGGCCGAATCAAGGCCGACATCACCGGGTTTGCCGACCTTGCGGCATGGCAGACGGCTCAATTCACAGGCCACCTGACTTCGGATCGGCTCGCGGTCACCGACACAGCGTGGACTGTCGACTCGGTCGCGGCGGCCCTCGACATCGAACTGGCGGGGGCTGACATCGCCATCCGGCGTTGCGACTGGCGTGCCGGGGATTCCCATGGGGCGATGACCGGGCAGATCGCCGATGTGGTCCCGTGTGTGCTGTCGCGATTCAAGTCGCCCGATGTGCCGCGCGCCGAATTGACGATCACATGCGGCCGCCTCGATTTGGACCAGATGATCGGTGAAGAGCCGCCGCCCTCGGATGTCGGCAGTGCCGTCGCCGTTGCCCTGGCGGTTCCTCCGGTCGTCGCCAATGGGGAGGTGTCCAGCGACACGGTCATCTACTCCGGCCTGACGCTGACACAGGTTCGCTCTCAACTCCAACTGAAGAACAACGTGTTGATTCTGGATCCGATCGACGGAGAGGTTCTCGGAGGGCATTTGTTGGGATCCTTAGTGTGGGACATCTCGACGTGGCCCGATCCGGTTTTTCGCACTTCGCTGCGGGCCGATTCGATCGAAACGAATGATCTGCTGGCGCGTTACTTCGGTTGGGCCGGCGGCGTCTTCGGACAGGCGGCCTTCCAAGGCGAGTTCTCCGGTCATGGGCGATATGCCCGCGACATTTTGCCCGCTCTCACAGCCGCCGGTTCACTCGACCTGAGTTCGGGGCGTCTTGAGGCCGCGCCGCTCTTGGCCAAGATCGGCGAGCAGATCGGGATCAAAGGGTTGGATCGTCCGCGATCGATCCGCGACTTGGGGCTGCCGTTCCGGATCGCCTCGGGACAGATCATCACCGATCGGCTCACGTTCACCACCGATGAAGCGCAGTACTCCGCGACAGGATCATTCGGTTTCGACCACACACTCGACTACAAGGTCAAGATCACCCCGTGCGAATCCGCAGGGATGCCGCGTTCCCTCGCGGGAGCCGGTGTGAAGTTCGATCTCGGCGGCACCGTTGCCGAGCCGATTGTACGCGTCGATCTGCGGGAGACAGGCCAGACGGTGTTGAAGAACCTCCGTGAGGCCGCGTCGGACACGCTCAGAAAGGGGATCGACAAGGCCCTCAAGAATCTCCTGAAAGGTCCCAAGCCGTAAGCGATGACCCCTCACCGAGTCTCTGGCTGGCTGTGGATTGTCGGCGGAATCCTGATCCAAGGACTTGGTGTCGCCGGCACGGTCCAGGGACAAGAATGGCCGCACCGGTCGGCATTGGTCTTCGCCGTCGAAGGAGCGGACTTTGCACTCTCGCGTGAAACCGTCGCCATCCTCGCTGCGGCCCACGCAGAGATGGCGGCGGCCAGTGGTGTGGCGCTCACCGACACGGTGCGCGTGATCTATGTCGGGCGGGGGATGTCGTTCGACTCCGTGGTCGGCGGGCGCTTTCCCGACTGGGGCGTGGCCGCCGCCGTGGCCGAGCGGAACCTGATCGCCGTGCGTTCGCCGCGCGATCACCCGATCGGGCGCGATCTGGCTTCGATCCTTCGGCATGAGTTGGCACACCTGCATCTCGACGCCCTCGTCGGTCTTCGTCAAGTGCCGCGTTGGATGCAGGAGGGGTACGCCCAGCAGTCGGCGCACCAGTGGCAGTTCGGCGATGACTGGGTCGTCGCGCGCGCGGCGTTCTCCGGGCATGTGATCCCGTTGCGAGACATCGACGGCGTCAATTCATTTCGTGATGCCTCCGCGCGACTGGCCTATGCCGAATCGTACCTGGCGATGCACCTCTTCCTGGACTCGTATGGGTGGGAAGGCCTGCTGTTGTTCGCGCAACGGATCCGCGCCGGGGGAACCTGGGACGAGGCGTTCTTCGCGGCCACCGGGGCCGACTACGCCGCCTACCAGCGCGAGTTCCACACCTTCCTGTCCGGCAAGTACAACTGGGCGTCCTTCCTCGGTGACACCGTTCTGCTTTGGATCGGCTTGGTGATCGTGTTTGTGATTCTGTACCTGGTGAAGAGGCGGCAGAGCGCCGCCCGACGGGCCGACTGGGAGCGTCAGGAAGCGAGGGAAGACGTGCTCTATGCGCCGTTTCAGCGCCCAAATGCCGGCGAGGACATCGCAAATCATGGACCGTAGCCGCTGGTTGCACACATGATCCGTTCACTGCGATTTCGCTTGGAATGGACGGCACTGTGGCTACTCAAGCTGGTCGCCCATGCGCTCCCGGAACGACTATCGTGGTGGGTCGGCGGCATGGCGGGGAGGATCGTCGGCCGACTCTGGCGACGGCGTCGGCGAATCGCCCATGGCAACTTAAGTCGGGCGTTTCCCGAATGGAATTCGGACCGCGTTGAGCACGTTGTCAAAGCGACATTCAACAACCTTGGGCGCACGACCTTCGAAATCCTGCGTTTGGGTCGCCAGACACAGGAAACGATCTTGTCTCGAATCGACCCGGAGGGCGTTCAGCACTTCGAACGGGTCATCGCGCAGGGGCGGGGTGCGTTGCTGCTGACTGGGCATTTCGGCAACTGGGAACTTTTGGGGGCATGGGTGTGTGCGCAGGGGTTTCCTCTGGATGTCGTGGTCAAGCCCGCGCGCAACCCGTGGGCCGACCGGTTCTACAACGATCTGCGCCTCCGGGCCGGAATGGGGGTCATCCACACGCAGGTGGCGACCTTGGGGATTGCCCGCGCGTTGCAGGCCAGGCGTTTCGTCGCGATTCTCGCCGACCAGTATGCCGGCGCGGAGGGTATTGAGGTGGAGTTTTTCGGTCGGATGGTCTCGACACCGCGTGGTCCGGCGGCATTGGCACTGCGGTTTCGGTGTCCCGTTCTCACCGGATGTCTGGTACGTGAGGCCCATGGGCGCTTCACGCTTGTGATCGACGGTCCGATTGAGCTTCCGCAGACGGGTGATGCGGAGCAGGACCTTGTCGCCGTCACACAGGAATACACCCGTCGTTTGGAACAGCACGTCCGTCGGCACCCGGAGCAATGGCTGTGGACGCACCGTCGCTGGCGGGATTAGATCGTGCCATGGGCGGCACATCTGCACGAGACGTAGGGTGGGTGCTCTGCACCCACCAGTCTTCCTCAGGGACAGTGCGTCTCCGGCCCTCTGAGATGTTGCGTGCGGCTCGGCTTCCTTCGACTCCGCTCAGGACAAGTCGCTCGCCACAGGCAGAGCACGCACCCTTGATGTGAAATGAGCCAGTCCATCCTCGCGCGATCTCCCAACTGGGTTGGCGATGCGGTGATGTCGCTCCCGTTCTTCGCGTCCTTGAAGAAGAACGCGCCCGACGCCAATGTCGTCTGCCTGACCCGGTCACATCTTGTCCCCCTCTACGCGGACGCCGAGGGTGTGGATCGGGTGATCATCCTCGACGAGTCTGCCGGTCGAAGTGGGTTGCGGTCCCAGTGGCGCAATGCCGGTGCGCTGCGAAGAGAGCGCTTCGATATGGTCTTCTGCCTCCCACCGTCGTTCGGCTCGGCCCTGATGCTCTGGATGGCGAGAATCAACGAGCGCGTCGGCCACGCTGCCGATGGGCGACGTTGGCTGCTGACACGGTCGCTTCCCTATGGCCGAAATGGTCATCGCCCACATCGGACGGATGGGTATCTGGCGCTCCTCGATCTGATTTGGCCGGGGAGCGAGAAAGTGCGGGCCCTTTCTTTTCGAGCGGGCAAGCACGTACAGGATAGAGTCTCTCGACTCTGGCAGCAATCCGGTCCCGTCGACTTCGAGTTGGTTCTGGCCGTCGGTCCCGGCGCTGCACAGCCGAACAAGCTCTGGCCGGACGAGCGCTTCGCCGCCCTGGCACGCCGTTGGATCGAATCCACCGGCGGGGCCGTGGTTCTCGTCGGCGGTCCCGCCGAGAGGGAACTCTGCACCCGTGTGGCGCGCGCCGTCGACAAACCGGCGGTGTTCGACTTCTCCGGGGTGGGTGATCTGGCGTTTTCCGCAGAGATCATCCGCCGTTCGGACATGTGTGTTGCGAATGACTCTGGTCTTTCGCACCTCGCCGCGGCCGTCGGTACACCGACCGTCGTGATCTCCGGCCCCGGCGATCCCGCTGAGGTCGCACCGTACACCCCCATTGCCGTCACCGTGAAGAAGCCGGTGTTCTGCTCTCCCTGCTATCGCAACGACTGCTGGCGTCGCGATCTGCCGCTCGAATGCCAGATGCTCGTCACTGTGGACGACGTCTGGAACGCACTCGTGGCACTGCATGCCCGCTCCGGTGGGGGCGGTTCTGAGCCCCGTACGATCGATGCTTAGGGGCAGGTCTCAAAGCTGCCCCCACAGAGGGGTCCGCGTGTGCCACCCTCGGGTTGACTGCCGTCGCTTTGACGGGTATGTTCGCTCCCGGGTGTCAGCAATCACGACGCCCACTGGAGGGTTATGAAGGATCGACTACTCACCACAATCGACTTCTTGAAGTCCCGGGGCGTCACCTATGCCGACATCCGGTATGTCCGCACAACCACCGAGAACATCAAACTCACCAATGAGACGGTGGACACGCTCTCTCGTGATCTCGATCAGGGATTCGGCATCCGGGTCCTCGCCGACGGTGCCTGGGGGTTTGCGTCCTCGGCGATCTGCACGCTGGGGGAGATGCGCAAGGTCGCCGGTCGGGCACTGGCGATTGCCAAGGCCAGCGCCCTGGTCAAGACACACGACGTGACGCTCGCGCCCCTGGTGCCTGCCACCGGACGTTTCGAAACGCCGGTGACGCTCGATCCGTTCAAGGTTCCGCTGTCGAAAAAGCTCGAGCTTCTCTCCTTCGTCAACCGCGTGTTGCGCCGGGATCGCAAGATCCAAGTTGCCGAAGCGTCGATGGACTTTTTCCGTACTGAGAAGATCTTCGCCTCAACTGAGGGTGCCCTGATCGAACAGGTGCTGACCGAATCGGGAGCGGGGTATACCGCCACCGCGGTCGACTCGGGAGAGGTTCAGCGACGCTCCTATCCCAACTCGCACCGCGGCGACTATGGGACCGGCGGATACGAGTTGATCGAGCGCATGAATCTGAAGGACGAGGCGGAGCGCGTCCGCGAGGAGGCGGTTGCCCTTCTGACCGCGCCGGTCTGCCCGTCGGGCTCGCGCGACATCGTCATCGGCGCCTCGCAGATGGCCTTGCAGGTGCATGAATCCTGCGGTCACCCGGCCGAGCTTGATCGCGTGCTCGGAACCGAGGTCTCGCTGGCCGGCGGGAGCTTTCTGACCGTCGATCAACTGGGGAAACTCCGCTACGGCTCCCGGCTGGTGAACATCGTCGCGGACGCCACCACGCCGGAGGGGCTGGGGACATTCGGATACGATGACGAAGGTGTGCCGGCCCAGAGAACCGATCTGGTCCGCGAAGGGGTCTTTGTCGGTTACCTGACGTCGCGCGAGACGGCGCCGGTGATCGATCGGACCTCGAACGGTACGATGCGCGCCGACCGTTGGAATCGGATTCCATTGATTCGCATGACCAATATCAACTTGGAGCCGGGGTCGGTCTCCTTCGATGATCTTCTCGCCGATTCCGACGGGGCGTTGTTCCTCGACACCAACAACTCGTGGTCGATCGATGACCGCCGCTTGAATTTCCAGTTCGGCGTCGAGGCGGCGTGGGAGATCAAAGGCGGACGCAAAGGACAACTATATAAGAACGCTCTCTACACCGGGATCACGCCGGAGTTCTGGAACGCCTGCGACGCGATCTGCAACCGCGATCACTGGCATGTGTGGGGTGTTCCCAACTGCGGCAAAGGGCAGCCGATGCAGGTGGCGCGGGTCGCGCATGGCGCCGCCCCGGCGCGTTTTCGCCAGATCACCGTGGGGGTGAGCCGATGATCGGCAAAGACAAGATTGTCACGCTATTGGGCGACACATTGGCGCTCAAACTGGCCGATCAGGGCGAAGCTGTCTTCGTCGGCTCCGAGTCGGGGCTGACACGATTCGCCAATTCCATCATCCACCAGAACGTCGCTGAGACGCAAAGCAAAGTGTTCTTCCGCGTCGCCATGGGCCGGAAGCTCGGTGTGGCATCGACCAACTCCCTGTCACGCGGCGACTTGAAAGCGGCCTATCGAGCGGCGATCAAGATTGCCAAGGCGCAGAAGGAGAATCCGCACTTTGAGTCCTTGCCGGGACCGGCGACATATCCGGACGTCTCCACCTTCTTCAGTGAAACGGCGAAGTTCACGCCACGTTCCCGTGGGCTCAAAGTGAAAAGCATTGTCCAAGTAGCGTCACGGCGGGGGTGCACGGTCGCCGGATCGTTGACCACAGGGACGGGCGAAGTCGCGGTCGTCAACACGCGCGGCGTCGCGGCGTATCAGCCGCTCACCTCGGCATCGCTGTCGGTGATCGCCATGACGAAGAACTCTTCGGGGTATGCCGAGGGTCTCTCCCGCGACGTCGGTGCGCTCGACGTGCGCGCCGTGGCCGGGGCAGCGGTGGACAAGGCGGTCGCCTGTGCCGACCCCGAGACTCTATCTCCCGGCGAGTACGAGGTCGTGCTCGAACCGGCGGCGGTGGCTGCACTCATGGAGTGGGTCAACTACATCGGCTTTGGCTCGAAGGCGATGCTCGACGGCACCTCCTTCATGTGCAACAGGATTGGACAGAGAATCACCGGGGAAGAGATCAGCATCCACGACGATGGTACCGACCCCGCAGGCGTGGCAATGCCGTTTGACTTCGAGGGTGTGCCGAAACGGCGGGTGGAGCTGATCACGGCCGGTGTGGCCAAAGGAGTCGTCTACGATTCCCTCACAGCGTCCCGGGGAAAGACGGTGTCTACCGGTCATGCGCTGACACCGGACAGTTCCGGCGAAGGCGCTCTGGCGCTGAATCTGTTTGTGGCCCCAGGCGATTCCTCGTTGCCGCAGATGATCGCCGGTGTCGGCGACGGGCTTCTGGTGACCCGGTTTCACTACATCAACGGCTTCCTGGACACGCCGCATGCCGTGCTGACGGGCATGACGCGGGACGGCCTGATGCGGATCAAGGACGGGCGTTTGCAGGGGGGCGTGAAGAACCTGCGTTTCACAGACAGCATGCTGAGGGCGTTTGGCACGGTGAAAGCGCTGTCGGCCCAGCGGCAGTGCATCAACGCCTGGTGGGATTCACTGGGGTGCATCACCGCGCCGGCCGTGCACTTGGGATCGTTCCGTTTTTCCGGCCAGACCGGGTTCTGACCCCGGGTCGAGGGCTGCCTCGGCTTTGGACCTCCGGCCAAGGGGTATGACGGGACCATACGACTTGAGAACTCTCTCACCCGCTTGGACCTCCGGTCCAAGCGACCCCTCCCGCAGGGAGAGGTTATGATACAGGTGCAACCGGCGGCGCCGATTCTCGTAAATGGAACTATGACGGTCCGAGATGCACAACCTGAGCCGCTTTCCCCGCCCATGCGGGGCATGCGGGCGCGCTGTCACGCCCATACCGTGACCGGCACGCGCATCATCACGCTTGCCGTCTTGGTGGTTGCCGCGGCCGCGTGGGACGCATTCGTGCCGAGGACGGCGCGGGCCGACGGGACCATTGAGATTGCTGATCTGTCGTCACGAGATCTGGTCCATCGCTACTTCACGGTTGATCGGGATCTGGATGTCACGATCGCGGCGGTGGGTGCGGCCTTGGAATCGGGGCAGAGCTTCTTTGCGTACCCTTGGATTCTGGATGCCAAGACGCGCACCATGGTCTGGTCCCTGGATGAGGAAATTACCGAACCCGTTCCCGACTCGAAGTCGCTCCGCCGATTCGAGGGTAACGTGAGGTTGCGGCGGGGGTCGTACGAGCTGTACTACTATGTCGGCTGGCCGGACATCTTTCCCGGTGGATTCGACGGTGAGAATCTGGGGGAGGTTTTCAAGCGGCTCGGCGAGGCGCTATCGCGTCTGGGAAGGGGTGACAAGAACGACGGACTGAGCTCTCTTGCTCCCCGCTATCACGTCGTGATCACGGGTGACGCCGCGGCCCTGCGGGAGACCGTCGCGGGGACGCAGCGCGCACCTGCTGTCGGCCTTGTCCGTCCCGGCAACGATTCGTACCGACAGGAGGGATTCACGCTTCAGGCCGACTTGGACCTTGAGATCTACGCGATCGGGGAGTATTCCCAGTCCGGCGACGCGATGGTCGATTGGGGATGGATCAACGATGCCCGGCTCGGTCGACGCGTTTGGGTGATGACCCGGGAGAACACCGATCTGGCCGGCGGCGCGGCGAAAAACAGACGATTCCACGATCGCGTGCACCTGCCCCGCGGGGACTATGTCGCCTTCTATGTGACCGACGATTCCCATACCTACGACGACTGGAATGCGCCGCCCCCCTATGATCCCGGGGCGTGGGGCCTGCAGATCATCCCGATCCATGAAGCGGAGCGCCCGTTGATTATCCCGTATGAGGGCGGAACTTCCCGTGCGGCCTTGCTCCGGATGGTCGAGATCGGTGACAACGAACTGAAGTCCCAGGCGTTTCGTCTGACGCGGGCCGAACCGCTCCGCGTCTACGCGATCGGGGAGTATGACCAATACGACAACCGCATGGCGGACTACGCCTGGGTCGTCAAGGCAGAGAACAAGCGCAAGGTTTGGGAGATGACGTGGGACAACACCGAACCGGCGGGTGGGGCGAGGAAGAACCGCCAGTTCGACGGCATCGTGCATTTCGACGCCGGTGATTTCCTGTTGTATTACAGTTCCGACGGCTCGCATTCCTACGCGGGGGGATGGAATACATCGCCGCCCCACGATCAGCAATCGTACGGTGTCACGTTGTTTCCCGCGACCGACGGCTTCGACACGTCGACCTTTGTGGTGGTACCCAAATCCCGGCTCAGGACGCCGGGCGTGATTGCGGCCCTCACCGAGGTCGGCGACGACGAGGAGCGCGAGCAGCGCTTCACGTTGAGTTCGCCCACCCGCGTGCACATTCACGCGGTCGGCGAGGGCACGAGATCGGGCATGAGCGACTACGGCTGGATCGAGGAGATCGGCACCGGGGACGTCGTCTGGGAGATGACGTACCGGAAGACGTCCCATGCCGGCGGCACCGAGAAGAACCGCGTCGTCGATCAGACGATTCTATTGGACAAAGGGGAGTACCTGCTGCGCTTCGTGACCGACGATTCCCATGCCTTCGGCGATTGGAATGCCGCCCCGCCGGAGGATCAAGCGGGCTGGGGGGTCACTCTGACTCTGGCCGACCAGGCCCCGAATTGAAGCATCGTGGGTGATTGATCGTTCTTGGGAAGCTGTCGCATCAACCGCACCGTCATGTGTCATGGAGCGCAGTGCGGCTCCGCGGGAGCGTCGCCCTCCCGGTGGGTTCCGGTCGGTCACTGGGGTGGGCGCCTTGCGGAACCTACTCCCGTGGCGTCTGGAAGCCGATGTTCTTTTCGTCGACCCCGGCCAGCTTGATCGCACCGAAGGCAGATTCGTACTTCTTGATGTTCTCCTCCAGGGCATTCTGGAGCATCTTGGCGTGGGCCGGGGTCATGATGATGCGCGCGTAGACCTTCGATTTCGGCGATCCGGGCGTGACCCGGGCGAAATCGATAACGAACTCCTGCGGCGAGTGCACAATGAGCGCGAGATTGGAGTAGATCCCCTCGGCTTCTGTCGGTCCGACTTCAACGTTGATTTGCGGTCTGCCTTGCACGGTAAATCCTCCTTGTGTACGTGCGCTGCCACGGTATACCATCCGACGATGAAAGTCAACCGTGGCTCCCCGTCGAAAGCGACAGATGACCGTACCCGTTCACTTGGGGATTGAGCCCCTTTTGGATCGTTTCGCCGGGCAGAACGTCATTGTGCTCGGTGACGTCATGCTGGATGAGTACTGGTGGGGAAGGGTCGAACGGATTTCCCCCGAGGCGCCGGTTCCCGTCGTCGCTGTGGAGCGACAGGACGCCAAGCTGGGGGGAGCCGCCAACGTGGCGCAGAATATCCGTTCGCTGGGAGGCACGGTGGCGCTCCTGGGCGTCGTCGGTCGAGATCGCCCCGCCGATACGATACGTGAACAACTGGCGGCACAAGGTCTGGGGACCGACGGATTGCTCGTGGACACCTCGCGCCCGACGACGCTGAAGACGCGGATTGTCGCGCACCACCAGCAGGTCGTACGGGCCGATTTCGAATCGACGACCGAGATCGAAGCGTCCGTATCGGAGCGGATGTCCGCGTTGTGCGAGCAGGCGCTGGATCAGGGCGCGGCGGGACTCGTGATTTCCGACTATGGCAAAGGCGTGATCAACCGACCGCTGCTGGAGCGCGTGGTGAGCGAAGCACGGGTGCGCGGCCGCTTTGTCGTTGTCGATCCCAAGGACACGCACTTCCCGGCGTATCGCCGTGTGACGACCCTGACGCCGAATCACCATGAGGCCGGTTTCGTCGCCGGTCGGCGAATCCGGGACGAGGAATCGTTGCGTGCGGTGGGATTCGATTTGTTGCGCTCGTTGGAAGCGGACTCGCTGCTCATTACCCGCGGTGAGTTGGGGATGGCGCTGTTCGAACCGGATGGTGACGGCCGCATGACCACCATCCCGACAGTCGCGCGTCAGGTCTATGATGTCACGGGGGCGGGAGATACGGTGATTGCCGCCGTGGCATTGTGCCTGGCGGCGGGCGGAACCATGTTGCAGGCGGCCTACACCGCCAACGTGGCGGCCGGTGAGGTGATCAAGGAACTGGGTACGGCTCAGACCACGGTCCCGGCCATCCGGCGGGCGTTGCAAGAGATCCCTGAGCCGATCCTCAATCAGACCGCATGAGGGAACTCCACCGCGGTGCATGGTAGTCCGACCTCTTCTTCTAGAGGAGGTCGATCCGCCGTCAGTGGATCGGCTTGTCCTGAGCGGAGCGAAGGGGTGAGGGCGCTTTGGGCTCATCCGTGCTGTCGACAGTTGCGATGTGACGATGGTGCCGACTGACAAATCGACTAATTGGGGCGTGGTGTCACTCGCAACGCTGGTGCGTCTACGGCGGCAGTGGCGCCGGCGCGGACTGCGTGTCGTCTTCACCAATGGTGTCTTTGACGTGCTTCATCGCGGTCACCTGGACTTATTGGTCCAGGCGCGCGGTTACGGCGATGTGCTGGTCGTTGGTCTGAACAGCGACGCTTCGACGCGACGTCTGAAAGGTCCGGGCCGTCCGGTCAATTCCCAGCGCGACCGCGCGGCCTTGCTGGCGTCCCTGCGGCCGGTTGACTGCGTCTGTCTGTTCAGCGAGTCGACGCCGCTGCGACTGATCCGCGAGCTGCATCCCGATGTCCTCGTCAAGGGAGCCGAGTACGACCGTGACGCGATCGTCGGTGCGGATCTCGTCACCGGCTGGGGTGGAACGGTTAGGCGGGTGCGGATGCGCGCGGGATACTCCTCGACCAACCTGATTCAGTGCGTCGCGACATCCGGCCGTCGCGCAAGGTCTTAGACGACGGGGGCACGGACGCCGGTCCTGACACAGGGGACATTTCCCTTGACAGTGGATGCAACTTGGACCAATCTCAACACGTTGCCCCAGCGCGCCGGCCAGGTCACCTCCGGGCACAGGGTGCACGAGTGTACGGCGGACTGAGAAAGAGCAGGGACCTGTGATTGGTGGGCACGACTATCGCAAGCGGGCCGCGGCAATCCGGACATGGCTGGGCAAGGAAGACCTCGATGCCCTGATCACGGCGGAATGCGCGCAGTTACAGTATTTGATCGGCTACACCGGCTCCAATGGTCTGTTGATCATGGGAGAGAGCCGCGCGGATTTTCTGACCGACGGTCGCTACCGTGAACAGGCCGCCCGGGAAGTCAAAGGCGCGAGGATCCATGTCGTGTCCGGTGATCTGGCCGGTCACCTGGGGCGCATCTCGTGGTTGGCCAACAGCCGCCCCAAGCTGGCGTACTGCCCGCAGCAGGTTTCGGAGGATCGCATCCGGATTCTCCGGTCCGCGCTTCCCAAAGCGCTGTTCGTGCCGGTCGACGATCCTGTCGCCCCGCTGAGACAGATCAAGGATGCGGCGGAACTGGCTCTGATCAGACGCGCGGCGGCGATCACCGATGCCGCATTTGCCGCGGTGTTGCCGGTGATCCGCCCCGGGGTCCGCGAACGCGATGTCGCCGCCGAGTTGGAGTACACGATGATGAAGGCCGGTTCGGAGAAGACGTCGTTTGAGACCATCGTGGCCTCCGGTCCGCGGGCCGCGCTTCCCCATGGACGGGCATCGTCCCGGCGCATACGGGCCGGGGATTTTGTGACGCTCGATTTCGGTGCCACTTACAAGGGCTATGTGTCCGATCTGACGCGGACCGTCGTTGTGGGGCGTGCCACCGCGCGACAGAAAGCGGTGTACAACTTGGTGGCCCGTGCTCAACGCGCGGCGGTCGCCCGGGTCCGGTCCGGAGTCGTGGCCTCGAAACTGGACCGGGTCGCCCGCGGCATTATCGAGAAGTCCGGTCACGGCAGACGGTTCGATCACGGTCTGGGCCATGGCATCGGACTGGTCGTGCACGAAGGGCCGGCAGTGAACGCCAAGAGCAATACCGTTCTAAAGCCGGGCATGGTCGTCACCATTGAGCCGGGCGTGTACTTCCCCGGCTGGGGTGGCGTGCGGATCGAAGATGACGTTCTCGTCCAAGCGCGTTCGGCGGACGTGCTGACATCGGCCGATCGCACGCTGTTGGAACTGTGATGGCGCGAACGGGACGATGTCTGCCCTCGTCCGGTGCAGGTGAATGTGATGAATGAGGATACTCTCCGACGCCTGATTAGGATCGTGGAAGAATCCCAGATCGACTCACTGGAGATCCGGCGCTTCTTCCGTACGATTCGCATCACGAAGAACCGCGCGTGCCCGGACCAGCCGTTGATCGTGCCGTCCGCGGGGGCTCCGTCTGCCGTCGTTCCCGCCCACGTGACGCCGGCGACGGCACCGACCACGGTGGAGGCCCCGGTTCCGACTCCGTCCCACTATCTGGAGATCAAGTCGCCGATGGTGGGGACGTTCTACCGCGCACCCTCGCCGTCGTCGCCTCCGTTTGTCGACGTCGGGCAGACCATCAAGCCGGGAGACGTCCTCTGCATCATTGAAGCGATGAAGTTGATGAACGAGATCGAGGCCGAACAGGGCGGACGGATCGCCAAGGTGCTGGTGGAGAACGCCCAGCCGGTGGAGTTCGGCCAACCACTCTTCCTGCTTGATCCCACGGCGTAGGCATTAGCTTCAAGTCTTGAATGGCCGGGTTCTGCGGTCGAGTCCCAGCCAACAGAACCGTAATGTCGGGTCGCCCAAGGGCGAGGCATCGCCTCGCCCCTACAGATGATCCGGACGTGGGTCGCAGCTGCTACGGTCTCCGCCGAGTTCATTCCTGTGGATGTCCTGCCGATACCCAGTATGAGAGGGCCCCGAGAATCGTGCGACGGGGTCGCAGGGATTGAAACGGGAGACGGCAATGGCACTCAAGGCGTTGTTGGAAGAGATGATGGCGCGGGGCGCCTCCGACCTTCATCTGCGAGTCGGCGTGCGTCCGTACCTGAGGGTCGATGGGCAACTCATGGCACTGGAAGCCCAGCCCCTGACGACCGAACAGATCGAGGAGACGCTCGGGCAGATCCTCAACGAGGAGCAGCAGCGCCGCTTCGCCGGTCGGATGGAAATGGACGTGGCGTTGGGCGTCGCGAAGTTGGGACGATTCCGCGTCAACCTCTACCGGCAACGCGGGACGCCGGGAATCGCGCTGCGCGCCGTGCAGACGACCATCCCGTCGTTCGCGGATCTGCACCTCCCGGACACGGTACGACGTCTGTGCCAGCTGCGTCGCGGATTGATCATCGTGACCGGGACGACCGGATCGGGGAAGTCGACAACGCTGGCAGCGATGATCGAGGAGATCAACGCCTCGCGGGCGGAGAACATCCTCACGGTGGAGGACCCCGTGGAGTACATCTTCCGCGATCGTCAAAGCATCGTCTCCCAACGCGAGATTGGCGGCGACACGGAGTCGTTCGCATCAGCGCTACGACATGCCTTCCGGCAGGACCCGGACGTCATTCTCATCGGCGAGATCCGCGATCTGGAGACCATGATGATCGCGCTGATGGCGGCCGACACCGGTCATCTGGTTTTGACGACGCTGCACACGCTGAACGCCGTCGAGACGATCTCACGCATCATTTCCTTCTTCCCGCCGCACCAGCACCAGCAGGTTCGCTTGCTGCTGTCGGGCACATTGCAGGCGGTCATCTCCCAACGGTTGCTGCCGCGGATCGACGGCCCGGGACGTGTGCCCGCCATTGAGATCATGTTCGCCAGCGCGGCGATCCGGGATGCGATTCTCGATCCCGCCAAGACCAATCTGATCCATGATCTGATCGAGAGCGGCTCGACCCAGTACGGGATGCAGACCTTCGATCAATCGATCATGCGCTGGTACCGACAGAACGTCATCGCCTACGAGACGGCCATCGTGAACACGACGAACCCCGACGATTTCGACCTGCGGCTGCGCGGGATCACCGGCGCCGCCGATCGCGGCTGGCGAGAATTCGAAATCAGCAACGGGTGACGCTGTCGCCATCTCCGAGCTTTCCTGCGGTACGCGTCCCATGGCGCATCCGGCCGCGCCGGGGCAGATGCGCTCTCACCGGTTTTTTGTTTGACTTATCGGACCATTTCGGATATTAAGGGCGGCCCGCCGCGGACGTTGCGGTTGGTTCGTGTGTCGATTTCCTGTCGCCGGGGTCCGGACCGGCACTACCTCAGGATTGTGGATGGGCGAGGATCGGAGTCCATCGGTCGGTTGACATAGGAACAGCACGTCCCCGTTGGGGCATATCCACACGTCCAGAACGTGTAACGTGAGGGAATGGCGATGCAGTATTGCGACTACTGTGGCGCGGAGATCGAGGGAGCTCCGCTGCGCCGCAAGAAACACGTGTATTGTTCCCGGACCTGTGCGGAAGAACACGAGTTTGAGATCGCGGCATCGGATGACGATGCCGAGCTTGAGGTCGAGGAGGAAGAGGAGGAAGAAGAGCCGTACGATTGAATTCCGACCCACGGGTGCTCCGGACGCGGTCGCTCGGGACCCGACGGGATGGGCGGTCCACCCAACGCAGTCGGATAGACAGCGGCCGTCAAGTCCTCCCCTGTTCTGTTCCCTCTGACCTCAGGCGGCATCGGCGGCAGGCCGGAGGTCGCTTGCCATGTTCAAGAAGATTCTCATCGCCAACCGGGGCGAAATCGCCCTGAGGATCATTCGGGCCTGCCGCGAGCTGGGGATCCCCACCGTCGCGGTGTACTCGGAGCCCGATCGCGAATCGCTGCACGTGCGCTTCGCCGATGAGGATGTCTGCATCGGACCTGCCTCGCCGTCGCAGTCGTACCTGAACATGAAGCGCATCATCGCCGCCGCGGAATTGACCGGCGCGGAGGCCATCCATCCCGGTTATGGATTCCTGGCGGAGAACGCCGAGTTCGCCGAGATTTGCGAAGCATGCGCGCTCACCTTCATCGGTCCGGCGCCAGACACGATTCGGCGCATGGGCGACAAGGCGGTGGCTCGGCAGACCATGACGGATGCCGGTGTTCCCGTCCTGCCGGGTTCGCAGGGGCCGGTATCCGACCTCAAGGAGGCCCGGGCGGTCACGGACGCGGTCGGTTTCCCCGTCATCATCAAGGCTGCGGGCGGCGGTGGTGGTCGCGGCATGCGGATCTGCCGCGAGCCGTCGGAGTTGGAGGCGTTGATCGTCGCGGCTCAGGGCGAGGCCAAACTCGCATTCGGGAACGGCGACGTCTACATCGAGAAATACCTACAGGCACCCCGCCATGTCGAATTCCAGGTTCTCGGGGATTTGCATGGCAATTTGGTGCACTTGGGCGAACGTGACTGCACCATCCAGAGGCGGCACCAAAAGCTGATCGAGGAGTCTCCGTCGCCCGCTATCGATGACGCGGCCCGCCGCCGGATGGGTGCGGCGGCCCTTCTGGCGGCCGATGCCGCCGCCTATCACTCCGCCGGCACAGTGGAGTTCCTTGTCGACCAGGACGGCAGCTTCTACTTCATGGAGATGAATACGCGCATCCAGGTGGAGCATCCCGTCACCGAAGAGCAAACCGACATTGATCTGGTCCAAAAGCAGATTCTCATTGCGGCCGGTGACACGCTGGGCATCGCTCAATCGGATGTCAGATTCTCCGGGCACACGCTGGAAGTGCGCATCAACGCGGAAGATCCCGACAACGACTTCCGGCCGTCTCCCGGCAAGATCACTTCGCTGCACGTTCCCGGCGGGCACGGTGTGCGGGTCGATACGCATGCCTACGCCCGGTACACGATTCCGCCCTACTACGACTCGCTGTTGGCCAAGCTGATTGCCCACGGCAAGAACCGCGATGAGGCGCTCACACGCATGCTGGGGGCCTTGGACGAATTCGTGGTTGAGGGGATCCACACGACCATCGGCTTCCACCAGAGGGTCCTCGACAGTGCCGAGTTCCGCTCGGGGCGGTTTGATACGTCGTTTGTCGAGCGGTTCCTCCCCGGAGCGCGCACGCCGCCCTCCCCGGAGACTACGTCCCTCTCGGCGGCACCCACCGTGCCCTCACCGTCGGCCTGAGCTCTCGCTTCTCCTTGGGGCCGTAGCGAAATGAACGGGCGAAAGAGATCCCTCACCCGATCCGTCCTCTGGACGGATCGACCTCTCCCGGAAGGAGAGGTTGAGCTTCCCCTCTCCCCTCTGGGGAGAGGGCAGGCTTGCCCTGAGCGACTTGTCCTGAGCAGAGTCGAGGGAAGCCGAAGGGGTGAGGGGTCGTCACCGTCGCATTGCACATGCCGAAGCCCCAACGCACCTTGAGCTTCTCAGTTTGTTAGACGTCCTTACCAGAAATCATTGTCAGATTCGCCGCCGGCGCGCTTGCTGACGTGACCCGTTTGGGGTATGTTCTGGCTTTCGATGGGAGGCGACGTGATCAAGGACAATCTCAAGTATACCAAGGACCATGAGTGGTTGCTGGTCGAGGGTGACACCGGCACGGTCGGTGTCACCGATTTTGCCCAGGCCGAACTGGGTGACGTGGTGTACGTCGAGCTCCCGTCGGTCGGCACGCGGGTGGCGGCGGCGCAGTCATTCGGCACCATTGAAGCAGTCAAGGCGGTCGCAGAGTTGTTCGCTCCGGTCTCGGGAGCCGTGTCGGCGATCAACGCACGTCTGGCGGACGAGGCCGGTCTGATCAATCAGGACTGTTACGGGGACGGCTGGATGATCAAGATCAAGTTGTCGGACCCGCAAGAGGTCGACCGCCTGCTGACGCCGAAGGAATACGGCGAGTTGCTTGAGCAGCATTGACTCTTCCCCCCGATAGGTCCGCTCACGTGTCCTATAGTCCGCACACCGATGACTCCCGCCGGGAAATGTTGCGCACCATCGGGGCGCAGTTCGAGGATTTGATCGCCGCCATCCCGCCGGAGATCCGGCAGAAGACCCCCGCCAACATTCCGGCCGGATTGTCCGAGGCCGAAGTGCAGGAGCTCGTCGAGTCGCTGGCGCGCCGTAATGCCGTGGCGCCCGAGGTTGTGTCGTTTCTGGGCGGAGGTGTCTATGACCACCACATCCCGGCCGCGGTCGACCATGTGGGATCACGATCCGAATTCTATACGGCGTACACGCCTTATCAGCCGGAGGTGGCCCAGGGAACGCTCCAGGCGACCTATGAATTCCAGTCGTTGATCCGCCGTCTGACCGCGATGGATGTCGCGCAAGCATCGATGTACGATGGCGCATCCGCCGTGGCCGAGGGTGCGCTGCTGGCAATGGCGCAGACGGGACGCCGGGGGATCGTCCTGGCTGGGATGCTCAATCCCCGCTATCGCACCGTCTTGGAGACATACCTGGCGGCGCAGGATGCCAAGATCCAGGACGCCATCGCGGCCGACGGCTGCACGGATTTCCCGTCACTGGAACGACTGGTCGGAGAGCAAACAGCGGCGATCATCATGCCATCGCCAAACTATTTCGGCGGCATCGACGATTGGCGCAAAGCGGCGGACGTCGCCCACGCCACGGGTGCGCTGTTGATGGCCGTGTTTCACCCAATCTCTTTGGGGTTGTTGACTCCGCCCGGCGACGCGGACGCCGACATCGCCGTGGGCGAGGGGCAATGCCTTGGCAATCCTCCATCATTTGGAGGACCGCTCTTGGGGCTGTTCGCTGTCCGCCGTGAGTTCATCCGTCGCCTTCCGGGCCGGCTTGTGGGTCGGACCGTCGATGCCAACGGGCGGATGGCATTCGTGACCACTCTGCAGACACGTGAACAGCATATCCGGCGCGACAAGGCCACCTCCAACATCTGCACGGCGCAGGCGCTGTTGGCCACGCGCGCTGCGATTTACATGTCGCTGTTGGGCCGACAGGGGATCACCGCTCTGGCGCAGACGTGCTGCGAACGGGCACACTACTTGGCCGAGCAGATTGCGGGTCTCGATGGTTTCCGCGTGCCGTTCGGTCGCGCTTTCTTCAATGAATTCGTAATCGAAGCACCGGTGAGCTCCCGCGTTGTCCTGGCGCAGTTGCGCCGGCAGGGGATCTTGGGCGGGATCGATCTGGCCGGGCGGTTTCCCGGTTTCGACCGCCGGATCCTCGTTTGCGTCACGGAGAAACACTCACGTGAGAAGCTCGACCGCTATGTCCGCGAGTTGTCGGCGGCCACCAGCGGCACAGGGGAAAGATCCAAGGCGGTGCCCCAGGGTCTGTCGCCGAGCCCCTGATCTTCCGTCATTCACCGGGTGAAGCCGTGCGTATTCGCAGTCTGCTGACAATCCTGTTCCTGGTCTTCTGGGCTGTCCCTCTGGCTGCCCAGGAGCCGTCGGACACGGTTTCGACCGGAATCAGCTGGTTCAATTCGCTTGCGGAGGCCAAACCACTGGCTGACTCCAGCAAACGTCAGGTTCTACTGGCGCTTTACACCGACTGGTGCCGCTGGTGCCGGGTCATGGACGAATCGACCTTCGCCGATCCCGGGGTCATCGACTTGGAGAAGCGACTCGTGTTCGTGCGGGTCGATGCCGAAATCGATACCGCGACGGCGCGGCGTTTTGCCGTCTGGGCCTACCCCACGATGGTGCTGACCAATAGTGAAGGGCAGGAAGTGGACCGCGTCGTGGGGTATGTTCCTCCAGCGCAGTTTCGGCAGACGATCGTAGACTACCTTGAGGGTCATGGTGTCCTGTGGGATTGGGAGCAGCGCGCCCGGGACAAGCCGGGCGACCCGTCCGCCGCATTTGCGCAGGGGGAGATCTACATGCGTCGCGGCGATTTCGCCAAGGCGCGGGGGCAGTTCGATCAGGTGCTGACGCGCGATCCGAAGAACAGCTCCGGACGCGCGGACGACGCTCTCTTTGCGATGGGCATGATGCACCGCCGCGAGGAAAGCTGGTACAAGGCCATTGAGGAGTTCAAGCAGATTGCCAAGAAGTTCTCGAAATCGGAATGGCTCGAGGACGCGGCCATCTACATTCCCTGGCTCTATGCGCAGGCGGGCGACACGTCCGAGGCCCTTCGCCACTACCGGGCATTCCTGAAGGACTTCAAGGGCTCACAGGAACGGGAGTGGGTCGAGGGGCGTATCCGCCAATTGGAGCCCCAGCCCGCTGAACCGACCCAGTGACAGCGGGGAGTGCGCCGATGAGGGATCCGGACAACACGACCATATTCGACCTCTCGGCCGCAGGCACGGTCGGGGTCACGATTCCCACGTCCCAAGTTCCCGCCATCGGCCCGGTATGGGCACTTCCGTCGGAACTGCGCCGCGTGTCCGCGCCCGACTGGCCCGACGTCTCAGAGATCGAAGTCGTGCGCCACTACACGCGATTGTCGACGCGCAACCACCACATTGACAAGAACACCTATCCTCTGGGGTCGTGTACGATGAAGTACAACCCCAAGATCAATGAGCGCGTGGCGTCAATCCCCGGGATGGCGCGGCTGCACCCGGAGAGCCCCGATTCCGACTGCCAGGGGGCGTTACAGGTCCTGTGGGAGTTGGCGCGCGACCTGGCGGAGATCACCGGCATGGATGAGGTGCGCTTGCAGCCCTCCGCCGGGGCGCAGGGAGAAATGGTCGGGCTCTTGATGGCGCGCGCCTATCACCGTCGCCGTGGTGAGGACCGTCGACGCGTGATCATACCCGACTCCTCGCACGGAACCAATCCCGCCTCGGTGACGCTCACCGGCTTCGAATCCGTGGCGATCAAATCGAACGATCAGGGGCTGGTTGACCCGGATGTGCTGGGGCAGGTGCTCGATGAGACCGTGGCCTGCATCATGTTGACGAATCCGAACACGCTCGGGTTGTTCGAGCGCGACATCGTCCGCATTGCCGCCATGGCGCATGCGCGCGGCGCGTTGCTGTACAACGATGGCGCCAATACGAATGCCCTGCTGGGGCTGGCCCGCGCCGGCGACATGGGATTCGATGTCCTGCATTTGAACCTGCACAAGACATTCTCGACACCCCATGGCGGCGGTGGGCCGGGTGCGGCTGCGGTCGGTGCCAAGCGCGAATTGATACCCTTCCTGCCGGGCCCGGCGATCGTCCGATCCGTCTCGGACGGTGCAGAATCGTATGCCCGGGTCGCCCCAGGGCCGGAGTCCATCGGTTCCGTGCACTTGTTCTTCGGCAACTTCGGCGTCCTGGTACGGGCCTACACCTACATTCGTAGCCTGGGGCCGGATGGACTGGCCGAAGTGTCGCGCGATGCGATCCTGGCCGCCAACTATTTGCGTACGCTCATTCGGGATGCCTACGACATCCCCCATCCCGGCCCCTGCATGCACGAGTTCGTTGCCTCGGCCGCGCGTCAGAAGAAGCATGGCGTCCGCGCCGGTGCCATCGCCAAACGGCTCCTCGATTTCGGCGTGCATGCCCCCACGGTCTACTTCCCGCTGATCGTCCCCGAGGCGCTGATGATCGAGCCGACCGAAACGGAGAGTCGGGAGCGGCTCGATGCCTACGCCGAAATCCTGCTACAGATTGCGCGTGAGGCCGAGACCGATCCCGAACTTGTGAACTCTGCGCCCCATGACACCCCGCGTTCGCGGGTCGATGAGGCCCGCGCCGGTCGCGATCTCGATTGCGGCTGATAGCCCCTCGGGCGAGCAGTGATCGGACTCCGTCGACGCTACTGCCGGCGGAGCTTTTCGCTTATCATGGCCTCCTGTGTTGTATCGCTGTGACCAGGTGTCGGCAACGTACGCGCCAGATCAGGGCGATGCCATTCCCGCCTTGACCGACGTGTCTCTGACAGTCGTTTCCGGCGAGCGCGTGGCGATCGTCGGCCCGAACGGCTCCGGCAAGTCGACACTCGCCTTGATTCTCGCCGGTCTTTTGGCTCCGACTCGGGGTCGCGTGATCGTCGAGAGCGGGCAGGCAATTCCGCCGTACGGTGCCATCGTCTTTCAGTCGCCCGAGGACAACCTGATCGGGGCGACGGTCTTGGAAGAGATGATGTTGACACTGGAGCATGTGGTCGATGGCGGCCCCGTTGAGGCGATTGCACGAGAGACGCTGCAATCCTACGGACTCGGCAATCTGATCGACCGTTCCACCGACAGTCTTTCGGGAGGAGAAAAGCAGAAGGTCGCGGTGGCCTGCGCACGCGCGTCGCAGCGTCGGTTGATCATACTCGATGAGCCGACCTCGCATCTCGATGCATCGGGTCGGCGGGAGTTCTTCGCCTATCTGGAGGCGGCAACTAAAGGAGGAGTTGGTGCGGCCCCGGCGATGGTCCTGGTCACCCAGTATGAAGAAGAGGCAAGACGGCTACCGCGGATCATCGCGCTCGACGCAGGCAGGATCGTCTACGACGGCCCGAGTGCAGGTTGGGCCGGCGCGCAGAATGACCATGGACCCGGTCTGCCGGTCCCAAAAGCGCCTCCTGATGCCCCGGTGATCGTACGTGCGCGGGGATTGCGACAGGTCGACTCCCATCTGTGGCCGATTCCCGATCATCCCCTCGAAGACATTACCGTTGAGATACGAGCGGGGGATGCGATTGGGCTGTGCGGTCCGATCGGTGCCGGCAAGACCACGCTGGCATTGCATCTGGCGGGACTGATTGAGCGGTGGGAGGGGGAAATGACCTGGTGTGACATGCCCGGTCATGAAGCACCCGCGATGGTGATGCAGTTTCCCGAGCGCCAGTTGTTCTGTTCGACGGTCCTCGATGATGTAGCTGTGGGACCCAAAGCCCGCGGGCTGAAGTCGGGTGAGCTGGCAACGGCCGTGACGATCGCACTTGATCGAGTCGGGCTCCCTGCGGCGACGTTTGCCCGACGCGCACCGTTCTCGCTCTCCGGTGGCCAAAGGCGACGGGCGGCGCTCGCCGGCATCGCGGCCATCCCATCGCGTCTGTATCTTTTGGACGAACCCCAAGCGTCGCTGGATGCTGAAGGCCAGGCAAGTCTGGAATCGCTGTTGCGTGACTGGCTGGAGCGTCGGGCCGCCTACGTGATCATCTCCCACGACCTCGAGTTTCTCCGGCGGCTGACACGTCGTGTCTGGGTCTTGGACAAGGGGCGGATCATCTTCGACGGAACGTGGGCGGCGCTGGAGAGGCACGGGGGAGTTCTCGATGCGATCGGGTTCCGATGACACACCCCGAACGCAACCGCCGCAAAAAGGGTGGACTTGCGCTTCGACGCACCGTTTCTTACCACCGCCTTTTAACCCGGCCCGGCGAGGCCGGGAAAGGATGATCGGCAACAATGGGGCTCGGCACGACTCCCACCGTCACCTCCAGATCCCGTCCGATCGGCGAAACCCGAAGACCGTTGCACGTGGGGAGCGGGGATGGTCGCTGAACTGATCTCCTCTCGCCCTGTGATGGACGCCGCCGCAATGCGCCGCGCGATCGAGCGCATTGCTCATGAGATTCTCGAACACAACGGCGGCGTCAATGACGTCGTGCTGATCGGAATCCGCACCCGCGGAGCACCGCTGGCCGATCGGATTGCCGCGGTGATCGAACGTGTCGAGGGGCGTTCGGTGCCGGTCGGCTATTTGGACATCTCGTTCTATCGCGACGATTTGGCCGGCTCGCTGGCTGCTCCTGTGGTTCAGAAGACGGAGATTCTCTTCGGTATCGCCGGCAGGATCGTCGTTCTGGTGGACGATGTTCTGTTCACCGGCCGGACCATCCGTGCCGCTCTGGATGCGCTGATCGACCTGGGACGACCCCGGGCAATCCAGTTGGCGGCGCTGGTTGACCGCGGCCATCGGGAATTGCCGATCCGCGCCGACTATGTCGGCAAGAACCTGCCCACCTCGCGCAGCGAGCAGGTGGTCGTGCAGTTGCTGGAGTTTGATGGGACAGATGGTGTGATCGTCGGACGTTTGGCGCCGCGTCGTAGGGCCGCCGCGGAACCGACGTTGGATTTCGGTCTCGGAGACAACCATTGAAGTGGACGCGTAGGTCAGGAGCCCTGCTTGCAGTGAGCGGAGCCGAACTGGGCTCCTGACGTTCGGGGATGAGACATGGTCGTATCTGATCGCGAACGCAGGGCAGGCGGAAGTGCGGAGACAGGACGGGGGCGTCGACCGGCCCCGATTGCGCCCATGGCCTCCGATGCGACGCCGGCACCACCTCCCGGACGGCTGCGAATCCGCCATTTGCTGGGATTGGAGGGCGTCTGTCGCGAGGACATCGAGAAGATCCTGACGACGGCGGAGTCCTTCAAGGAAGTGCTGGATCGACCCATCAAGAAGGTTCCGCCCCTGCGCGGGCAGACGATTGTCAACCTCTTCTATGAGCCCTCCACGCGCACACGCATTTCATTCGAGCTGGCGGAGAAACGCCTCTCCGCCGATGTCGTCAATTTCACGACGGCCGCGTCCTCGGTGCAGAAAGGGGAATCGCTCCGCGATACCGTCAAGAACATCCTGGCGATGAAGACCGACGTGATCGTCATTCGCCATCCGTCGCCGGGGGCGCCGCACTTCCTGACCCGTGCCACCGATGCGATCATCCTCAACGCCGGCGACGGTGCCCATGAGCATCCGACCCAGGGACTGCTGGACATGTATACCCTCTGGGAGCGCTGGCGGACACTGGAGGGGAAGCGCGTTCTCATTCTGGGCGATGTCCTTCACTCCCGGGTGGCGCGTTCGAACATCTGGGGGCTTTTGACCATGGGCGCCCAGGTGGCGGTGTGTGGACCGGCAACGCTGGTCCCGGCCTGTCTGGCCGACTTGGGCATCGAGGTTTTCACCGACGTCGACGCGGCCTTGGACACCGGTTTCGATGCCGTCAACGTGCTGCGCATCCAGCGCGAACGACAGAGTTCCGATTTTCTGCCCTCGTTGCGGGAATACGCCCGTCTCTTCGGGATTGATGCCGCCCGTGCGTCGCGTCTTCGTCCGGGGGCGCTCGTCATGCATCCGGGACCGATGAACCGTGGGGTGGAGATAACGTCCGAAGTGGCCGATGGTGACGCCTCCGTCATCCTCGATCAGGTCACGAACGGGCTGGCGGTCCGTATGGCCGTTCTCTACTTGTTATGCGGTGGACAGGTACCGGCGGCAGCCGCACGGGAAGGCGAATGACATACCGCTCCACATTCCGCGCGGTTGGCGTGATCGTCGGTGGACGGGTGATTGATCCCGCTTCCGGTTTCGACGGCGTCGCCGACGTGATTCTCGACGGTAAGGGAAGAGTCGAACGCATCGAGCGCGCCGGTCGTGACCGTCGCTATGAACGCGTGCCTGGGGCGGTTCTCGATGCCGGCGGCATGATCGTGGCCCCGGGATTCGTCGATCTGCACTGCCACTTGCGCGAGCCCGGTCGCGAGGACGAAGAGACTGTGGCGAGTGGCTCGGCGGCCGGTGTTCGCGGCGGATTCACGACGCTCTGCTGTATGCCGAACACCGAGCCGGCGATTGCCGATCAGGAGACGGTGCGCTTTGTCCTTGATCGCGCCTCCTCGGCGCCGGGGCGTGTATATCCGGTCGGAGCGATCACCCGCGACCGCGAGGGCAAATCGCTGGCCGAGATCGCCGAGATGGTCGCGGCGGGCGCCGTGGCTTTTTCCGATGATGGAGCGCCGGTGGCGTCGGCGGGGCTGCTGCGCCGTGCCATGCAGTACGCTCACATGTTCGGCGTGCCGATCGTCGAGCACTGCGAGACGCCGGAGTTGTCCGGCAATGGCGTGATGCACGAGGGTCTTGTGTCGACCAAGCTGGGGCTGCGCGGCATCCCGGCGATCTCCGAAGAGATCTGCGTGGCGCGCGACATCGCGCTGTCCCGGGAGACGGGAACCCACCTGCACGTGGCGCATGTCTCGACCGCCGGCTCCGTGGCCATCATCCGCGCCGCCAAAGCCGCCGGTGTGAACGTGACCGCCGAGGTCACGCCTCACCATCTCATGCTGACCGACGACTGGGTCGCCCGGGATTTCGATCCGCTCTACAAGGTCAATCCGCCGCTGCGGACCGCGGACGACGTCACGGCGCTCCGCGCGGGGTTGGCGGATGGAACGATCGACTGCATCGCCACCGATCACGCGCCGCACGCCGAGCAGGAAAAGGATGGGGAGTTTGATCTGGCACCGTTTGGCACGGTGGGACTGGAGACGGCGCTGGGTGTCTGTGTCAAGGCACTGCGGGAGACCGGCTTGATGGAGTGGTTGCTGCTGATCGATTGCTTGTCGCGTCGCCCCGCTCAGGTTTTCCATCTTCCCGCGGGCGCCATCGCGCCGGGTGCACCCGCCGACATCGCAATCATCGATCCGGATGCGCGCTGGACCGTGACGCCGGATCAACTGACCTCCAAGTCCAAGAACTCCGCCTTCTACGGTTGGGAGTTGACGGGCTTGGTGAAGTCCACGATCGTGGACGGGCGGCTGGTGCACGAGTCCAATGGCGCGCGTGGCCGGGCGCTGCCGTCGTAGCTGTGATGATGCCCCGAACATGAACCCACGTCTACAAGGGGCACAGCCTGCTGTGCCCATAACCCCTATGTTGACGAGGCGCCCTATGGGCACGGCACGCCGTGTCCCTACGTTCAAAGGACCGTTTCATGCGTGTTCCATTCCTTGATCTGAAGGCCCAGTATGGGACAATAAAACCCGAGGTCGACGCCGGGATCGCCGGGGTCGTCGCGGACTGCGGCTTCATCCTCGGCAAACACGTGCAGGAATTCGAAGCGCATTTCGCCTCCTACTGCGGCGCGAAGAACTGCATTGCGGTCAACAGTGGAACCTCGGCGCTGCACCTGGCGCTGTTGGCCGCCGGTGTCGGGCCGGGGGATGAAGTCATCACCGCCGCCAACACCTTCATCGCCACCTGTGCGGCGGTCTCCTATTGCGGCGCGACTCCTGTCCTGGTCGATGTCGATCCCAAGACCTACAATGTCGATCCGTCGGCTCTGCGCAAGGCCGTCACGCGGAAGACCAAAGCGATTCTGCCCGTGCATCTGTATGGGCGTCCAGCGCCGATGGACGCCATCAATGCCATCGCCGACGAGAAGGGGATTGTCGTCATCGAGGACGCTTGCCAGGCACACGGCGCGTCGTACCAGGGGCGACGTACCGGACAGTGGGGGACAGCCGCCTGCTTCTCGTTCTATCCAGGGAAGAACCTGGGCGCCTACGGTGAGGGCGGCGCGGTAGTCACCGACAATGACGCGTGGGCGAGGCAAATACGCATGTGGCGTGATCATGGTTCGTTGCAGAAATACCACCATGACGTCCTCGGGTACAACTATCGGATGGAGGGCATCCAGGGCGCGGTGTTGGACGTGAAATTGCAGCACTTGGATCATTGGAACTCAGCCCGGCGGGCCCACGCCGCCCGCTATCGTGCGAAACTCGCCGGTGCCAATCTTGTGTTGCCCCCTCCTGATGATGACGCGCAATCGGTCTATCATCTTTTTGTTGTGCAGGTTGATGACCGCTCCCGTTTCCAGGAGGACCTGAAGGCCGAAGGAATCGATACCTTGATTCACTACCCTATCCCGGTGCACAAGCAGAAAGCGTATGCGCAGATGAGTTCGCTGCGCTATCCGGTCACGGAGACGTTGGCGGGACGGATTGTCTCGCTGCCGATGTACGCCGAGTTGACGGACGAGCAGATCGACCATGTCGCCGCCGTCGCGCGGCACTCCGTCGATCTCTAATCGTCGCCCACCCCATTCCGGTCATGACCAAACCCTCCCGCCGTCCCGACGCCCGGCCAACGGCTCCGAAGACCCGGACTGCGTGGGCCGGATGGACGCACTATCTGCAGGAGAAGCGGTGGCAGATCGCGGCGGTTCTCCTCGTCGCATTGTTAACCCTGGCGACACGGCTTCCGTACCTCGGTGCCGATGCGCCGTCGGACGTGTCTTGGAGCCAGGACTTGCTCACCGATCCACCGCAGTACACGGCCTACGCGCGCAATGCGATCAGTTTCGGCGAGTGGAACCCCCTCAACGATGAGAAGTTGGTCTTCTTCCGGAAGAACATCACCGGACTATTCGCGTATATAGTATTCACCGTCTTTGGCACCGACATTTCCACTGCGAACCTGACTGCGGTCCTGCTGAATCTCGTGGCCGTCGGATTCCTGGCGTGGGGCGTCGGCCGGGCCTTCGGATATCTCGCCGGAGCGTGCGCCGGATGTTTCCTGGCGGTGCACTACTTGTTCGTTGCCTATAGCCGCCAGCCGTTTCTGGAGGTTGCCGCCAACGCGTCGTTGGCGGTCGCCTTCTGGGCGGTCATCACCAGCGCGGGCCGATGGTGGTGGGCGATTGTGGCCGGGATCGTGGCAGGAATCGGAACCGTATTCGGCAAGGTCACGGCCCTGCACGCCGCCCCGATCTTCCTGTTCGGCGCGATCGTCGTCGGATTCTCCGAATCAGGACACACGTCGTCGGGCAACCTGGCGCGTTGGCGACGGGCGATTGGCTACGCCGCCGGCATGGGTGTTGTCACCCTGATTTGGTACATCTTCGTCTACCAGTTGGCCTCCGCAGAAGTGCTGAAGTACTTGCGTGAGCAGTCGCGCAGTCTCTACGGCGACCCAGTGGGATTGTCGTCTCTTTCGGGCTTTCTGGGGATGTGGTTCTCGTTCGGTACGGACACCGGCATACTGACGCGTGCGCCGGTTGTCGGGATCATCGGCCTGATCGGCATGGCCACGATGACAGTGTGTTATGGACGGGTCACGACGCTGCGCCACTTCTTGACTCGCGTTCCGGCGGCGGTCTGGTTGATCGTCGGGTGGTTCCTCAGCGCCTATCTGGCATTCTCCCCGTTCAACTACCGCCCCGTCCGCTACCAAATCGTGCTGATTCTTCCGCTGGCCGCGGCCGCCGGCTGGCTGCTCCAATACTGGGCTGAGCGTTCGGGGCCGAGACGCGCGGCTGATCGACCGCGGGCGATCTGGTGGGTGACGCCGGTTCTGTTCGCCCTCGTCTCGATGGGCCTGCAGCATTTCCTGTTTGCCCCTCTCTTGGGCGGGTCGCGGCGCGTGTTCACGTCCACAAGCTACTCAGCGCCCCTCCTCGTCGGATTCGCGGTGGCGGTCGCCTGGATTGCTTGGGCCGGCCGGGCGGGTGCATCGACGACCGTTGGACGACGGCCGGGACTGCGCCCCTGGGTCGAGGTGATTATTGCCGTCATCTTGCTTGTGTCTCTCGTGGGTCAGGGTCGTCGTTTCGTCCGGTGGTGGGCGCATCCGCAGACGACCATTGCCTCGGCCAACCGGGACCTCAGTGTCATTCTCGGTCCCGGGGCCGTCGTGACCGGGGAGATGGCTCCCGCCTTGACCCAGCGGCGCGATTCGCCGAAGAGTCTGAACCACTTCTTTGTGCTGAAGGAATCGGAGCGTTTCTTCGCCGAACGGCCGATCACGCACGTCGTCGTCGAAGACAAGAGCGATGCGCCGTTCTTCAAGGAATACCCCCAGATCGCGCAGGCGGCCGAACGCGTGACCACTTACACGGTCCGGAACCTGCGGTACGCCGTGCTGCGTGTGGCGGAAATCGGCGGCAATCCGGAGGCCAGTAGCTACCGGCCGTCGTTCTTTGAGCGACTGCGGGGCAGTTTGGGTCAGCAGCCGCTCGACACGCTCCTCAAGGAGCTGACACAGCGGGTCGCCGATTCCGCCGACAACTTCTCCGGGTGGTGGTTTGCCGGCGACTTGTACCATCGGGCCAATCGCCCCGACCAGGCCATCTATGCCTACGAGCGCGCCCTGGCCTTCTATCCCGACGATTTTGTTTTGCTCGGGCAGACGGGCGAGGTTTATTGGCAACGCTACAGCACGGTCGGAGGCCCGTTGGACAAATCCCGGGCGGTCGACTACTGGAGCCGTGCTCTCCGGCTGGTGCCGGGTAACAAGTACCTGATTGATCGACTGACCATGGCCCGGTGACATGAACCACCGCCCTACCAGCGACACAGACCGCGTCGACGTCTCGGTCGTGGTCCCATCTCATAATGAGCAGGACAATGTCTTGCCCCTGCTCGAGCAGTTTGCCGAGTTGGCGCAACGCGCCCGCTTCCGGCTGGAGGTCGTTTGGGTCGATGACGGCTCGACCGATCAGACGCTCCCACGAGTGGTCGATGCCCAGGCGCAGCATCGCTTCCTGCGTGTCGTTTCGCTGCCGCATCGTCGCGGTTTGACCGAGGCACTGCGTGCCGGTTTCGGGGTCTCCCGGGGTGACATCCTCGTGTTCTATCCGGCCGACCGCCAGTTTCATCCGGCCGACATTCCCCGGATGGTTGAGAAAGTGCGCGCTGGATACGATCTGGTCACTGGCCGTAAGATCGGCCAGTACAGCAAGCGTTTCGTCTCCAGTTTCTACAATCGCCTGTCGCGCTGGCTGTTTCCCGCCATTCCGGTCTCCGATCTCAACTCGGTGAAAGCGTTCCGGCGCGAGTTGGTCAGCGTGCTGGACTACCGGCATGACTGGCACCGTTTCTGGGTGGCGATCGTTGCCGAGGCCGGGTATCGCGTCGGCGAGGTCGATGTGACGCTCTATCGGCGCGGCGCCGGGCGTTCGAAGTTCGGATTCTGGCGCATTCCCGGCGGCGTGCTCGATTTGTTGGCGGTGAAGTTCCAGTACCACACGATGCGACGCCCACTCTGGTACTTCGGGATGACAGGATTGCTGCTTCTGGCGGCCGCGTTTGTGGTCGGTCTGGTGGCCGTCGTCCAGCGTCTGCAGGGACACGGGCACCGCCCGCTCATCTACTTGGTCATGACCCTCGGCATCTCCGGGATTGTCTTCTTCGCGATGGGTTTTCTGGCGGAGTCGGTCGCCGGAGTCAGGCAACAAATCGACGCGATGCGACCGGCGCCCCGCCTGCACACGTATCGCCCCGGTTCCCGCCCCCAGGTCTCGGCACGTCCGGGCAGTGCGGATCGGCGAGGCGTCGATATGATGGATCGACAACGCGAACGCCGTGGCCCAGACAGCCGGCAACATCGATTGCCGGGGGACCGCGACGCCAGACCGGCGTCGAAGGTGCAGCCGGCCCGGAGAGGACGACGGCAGGTCGAATCGACCGAGCGTGCCGGGGTCCCCACTGATCGACGGCCCGGCGGGTCCGAGCCATTGGCACGTGCCGATGTGGAGGTGTCAGCCCCCGAGGTAACGCCCGGACCCGACGCGGGCGACCTGTTCATCCCGCCGACCGATTGGGCCGATTCGGGGTGGCGTGAAGGGGCCGACGAGCCGCCACGGCGTCCGACTCCTCCCCCGGAGATTCCTGAGCATCGGGTGACCGAACGAGGATCAGCGTCGAGCACCTCAGATTTGCCGGGTGGGACACCGCCCGCCAACGATCTGAGCAAGGACATGCCGTCTCGCTCTCCATATGGTCGTCGCAATCGGCCCTGAGGATTGTCGTGACCGGCCGCGCTGATCAGATCGACACCCTCTTTCTGACTCACAACTACCCCCGCCACTCCACGGACTTCGCGGGACGGTTTCTCGCGCGTCTGGCACTGCTGCTCAACCAACGGGGACGTGCGATCGGTGTGCTGGCGCCGCATGGCCCCGGCTCGGCCGCCGAAGAGGAAATGGATGGCGTCCATGTCTGGCGCTTCCGCTATGCGCCGGATGCCAGGGAAACGCTGGCGTACCGCGGCGATTGGGGGGGTGTTTCCATACTCGGCGATCATGGTCTGTGGGCGCACTGGCGGTTCTTTCGCTCGTTCGATCGCGCCACGCGCATGCTGTTGGCCGCTCATCGTCCGTCGGTCGTTCATGCGCACTGGTGGGTTCCCGCCGGCTGGGTGGCGCGGAAGCACAACCGTGGGAATCGCCTGATCGTCACGCTGCACGGGACCGACATCCGATTGCTGCAAATGAAGCCGTGGCTGCGTCTATTGGCCGGCCGCGTCTTTGCCCGGGCGCACATCATCACAACCGTCTCATCGTGGCTGTCGGAGTTTCTGCAAGTCACATTCCCGACGGCGGCAGCGAAGGTCCGGGTCGCTCCGATGCCCCCCGAGGATGAGATTTTCATGCCCTCAGCGACGCCGCGGTCCGTCAATGATCCACCCATCATTCTCTGCGTGACCCGCTTCACGGCGCAGAAGCGGACCGGTGACTTGATCGAGGCGCTGTCACGTCTTCGTGATCGCGGTGTGCGGTACCGTTGTCGGATCGTCGGCGAAGGTGGGGCACTGCGCGGCCAGGTCGTGCAGGAGATTGCCGGACGGGGGCTGACGTCACATGTGGAGTTGGTCGGCAGCATGGCGCAAGACCGTCTGGCCGACGAATACCGGAATGCCGATGTCACCGTTCTGCCCGCCGTCGATGAGGGATTCGGTATGGCGCTCGTCGAGGCGCAGTTATGCGGTTGCGCCGTTGTCGGTGTGCGTTCCGGTGGCCTGACGGACATCATCGAAGATGGTGAGTCGGGGCTCTTGGCTCGGCCCAGGGACCCCGGCGATCTGGCCGACATGCTGGCGCGGGTACTGCCTGATCCAGCCCTGCGACAGAGACTGGCCGAGAAGGGAAGGGCATCGGCGCGACGGCGATTCTCGTCCGCGGCCATCGTCGATCGGTTTCTGGGCTGGTATGAATGGCCGCAGTAGTCCATGGGTCTTGCAACGTCGGGTGCCCTTCCGGTATCATCAGGTGACCCGTGAGCCCGACAGGGTGCCGCGGCCCTCCGAGGAACCCGGCATGCACCGAGATGACACTTCCATGATGACATCAAGACGATGCGGTACCCACGGCGCGGGGGTGACATGAAGGCGCTGGTCGTCATCCCCACCTACAATGAAAAGGACAACATCGTCCGCATCGTGCCCGAGGTCCTGGCGCAGGACCCCTGTCTCTCCGTTCTGGTCGTCGATGACAATTCGCCCGATGGCACCGGCGCGCTCGCCGATCACCTCGCCGCGGCATCGGACAGTCGGGTGCATGTCCTGCATCGTGAGAGCAAGGCGGGGTTGGGAAAGGCCTATCTCGCCGGGTTTCACTGGGCCTTGGCGCGCGATTACGACCGTGTTATGGAGATGGATGCCGATTTCTCCCATCACCCCCGCTATCTCTCGGACTTGCTCCGTGCCTCGGAGGCCGCCGACCTTGTCGTGGGATCGCGGTATGTCTCCGGCGTCAACGTCATCAACTGGCCGATGGGGCGGCTGCTCTTGTCCTACTATGCCAATGTGTATGCCCGGATTGTGACCGGGCTTCGAGTGCGAGACCTGACTGGCGGCTTCAAGTGCTTTCGCCGCGAGGTGCTGGCCGGGATCGATCTGGATGCCGTGCGTTCCAACGGCTACGCGTTCCAGATCGAGATGACGTTCCGTGCCGTCCGGCGCGGCTTCTCCGTGCGCGAGATTCCCATCGTCTTCACCGACCGCGAGCAGGGGCACTCCAAGATGTCGAAAGCGATCGTGCGCGAGGCGGTGTGGATGGTGCCCAAGCTCCGGTGGATGGCGCTGACGGGGCAATTGCAGTGAGAACGTTCTTGATGAATTAGATCGCCGCCGACACGCCGGCGGAAGACGGGGAGGGCGATGCTCCTGCCGAGCCGCACGTGGCGACCAAACGGAAGACGGCTCAGCCCTCACGCTTCGCTCAGGGTTAACAAGAGCTTCGCCCTCCTGGAGCACGCAACATCGCCATGCTGTCACGGGATCTGACGGTGGCTCAAGCTACTCCGGAGTCGGGAGCGGGACACAGACCCGGCACGCCTTCGCTCTCGATCATCATCGTCACCCACAACTCGGCCGAATCGCTCCCCGGCCTCATCGACTCACTGCACGCGTATCCGCCCGGCTGTCCTTGGGAATTGATCGTGGTGGACAACGCTTCGAGGGACAGGTCCATCGCCCTTCTTCACGACGGCATCCCTGACGCCGTCGTGATCGTATCGCCGCAAAATCGCGGCTTCGCGGCAGCCGTCAATACCGGGGCGCGGGCCGCGCGTGGTGAATGCCTGCTTCTGGCGAATCCCGATGTGACGTGGTGTGACAATGCGATCGATCGATTGAAGGATTTGCTCGGGAAACATCCCCGAGCGGCGGCAGTGGCGCCGCGGCTCCTGTACCCGGATGGGCGGCCCCAGCCGTCCATCCGGCGATTCCCCACCCATGCGAATATCTGGTTTTCTCGTCGGTCTCCCTGGGGACCAGCGGCCGCCGTGCGTCGGTCTCCGTGGTCCTATACTCTGACTGATCCTCCGTCACCATCTGTCATAGAGGCCGTCGCCGCCACATTCCTGTGTGTCCGTACATCGGCCTTTCGAGAGGTCGGAGGGATGGACGAGGGGTATTTTCTTTATGTCGAGGACACCGACCTCTGCCGTCGATGGCACGATGCCGGATGGGAGGTGTGGAGCGATCCGGCGGTGACGGTGCGCCACGTGTGGCAAAGTCGTGTCATGCCGGACCCCATGCTGGCGCGCCACCACCGCGACGGCATCCGCAGGTACTTTCGCCGACATCACCCCAAAAAGCGGTTGCGCAATGCCGCTGTGTTCACGGCTCTTGCCTTGGCGGCCGGCTGGGATCGACTGGCTCGGTCGTCGCCGGGGAGAGCAGGCGGGTCATGAGCGAGGGTCTGATCTTGCTTGTGGCCGCGGTGGCCGGGTGGGTGATCACCAGCGTCCTCGTGCCGCTGCTGGCGCGAATCTGTCACCGTCGCGGATGGTTGGATCAGCCCGGACCGCGGAAGGCGCATCCTCATCCGACTCCACGCCTCACCGGGGTGGCGCTGTTCTTCTCCATCTGGGTGCCCCTGTTGGCCGCCGTCTGGTTCGCCCCCACCCACGTGGCCGAGTTTCTCCCCAGTGCGATCCCGATCATCACTGGGGCCATTCTCATCTTGGGCGTGGGGGTCATCGACGACTTCCATCCCCTGAGCGGCGCGGTAAAGTTGACGGCTCAGGCCACTGTAGGGACGTTTCTCTATGCGGTGGGAATTGGGTTTGACCGGTTATGGATTCCGTTTGTCGGGGGTGTCGGTCTCGGCATTCTATCTTGGCCGGTGACTCTCCTGTGGTTCCTGATCCTGGTCAATTCCATCAACATCATCGACGGGATGGATGGTTTGGCAGTCAGTACAACGGCGGTGGCGACGTTGACGCTGATTTGGGTCAGTTGGATTCACCACCTGCCGGCGACCGCTCTCGGTTCCGCCGCACTCTTCGGCGGGTTGGTCGCGTTCTGGCGCTTCAATCGCCCTCCGGCCAGAGTGTTCATGGGCGATTCCGGTTCCCTCACACTGGGATACTTCATCGCGGTCGTGGCCCTCCTGGTGCCGATCAAGCGGTTCACGGTTGTCGCTTTCTTCGTGCCGGTCTTCGCCCTGCTGCTGCCCCTGGCGGAGGCGGCGATGACATTGGGGCGGCGCTCGCTTTCGGGTACGAATCCCTTGGGCGCCGATGCCGGCCACATCCACCATCGTCTGCTGGAGCACGGCTTCAGCGCTCGGCGCATCTTGATTGTCTATAACGTGCTCGCGGTGATTCTCGGGACCTTTTGTGTGGGCTTACGCTATGCCAATCGGCGGGTTCTGGCCGCTGTCTTGGGCTTTTTTGTGTTGTCGATACTGGTGGCCTTGGGTATTATCTTGCGCCCACGGACCTTGGGGAGCACCGGGCACCGCCACGGAGTTGGTGATGAGGATTGAATGAGCCCAGGAACGTACCTGGATTTCGAGAAACCGGTCGCCGAGTTAGAGGCGCGTATCCGCGACATGCGGGAGTTTGCCCAAGGCGAAAACGTGGAGTTGTCCCGTGAGATTCGCCTTCTGGAACGCAAACTGGAACGCCTCAAACGAGATACGTTCTCCAGTCTGACCCCGTGGCAGCGTGTCCAACTCGCCCGCCATCCCCTCCGGCCATGTTCCTTGGATTACATCGAGCGGATGACCACCGGTTTTCTCACACTTCATGGTGATCGCGCCTACGGCGATGACCGTGCCTTGGTCGGCGGCATGGCAACGCTCGGTGACCGGCCAGTGATGGTCTTGGGGCAACAGAAGGGGCGGTCGACCAAGGAAAAGCTGGCCAACAACTTCGGCATGTGCCATCCGGAGGGATATCGTAAGGCCTTGCGACTCATGAAATTAGCGGCGAGGTTTGGCCGTCCGATCGTCATCCTCATAGACACCCCGGGGGCCTTTCCGGGGATCGAGGCGGAGGAACGAGGGCAAGCGCAGGCGATCGCATGGAACCTGCGCGAGATGTCGTTATTGCCGGTTCCGGTCGTCGTCGCGGTCGTCGGTGAAGGCGCCTCCGGAGGTGCGCTGGGGATCGGTATCGGCGATCGGTTGCTGATGATGGAGAACGCGTGGTATTCGGTCATCTCTCCGGAAGGGTGCGCGGCGATACTCTGGCCGGGCGAAGCCGCCACGAATGCTCCGCGGGCGGCCGAGTCGTTGCGGCTGACAGCCGAAGATCTCACCCAGTTCGGAATCGTCGATCGCGTAATCCCCGAACCCTTGGGTGGCGCGCACCGTGATCCCGACGCGGCATCGTCCTTCCTGCGGGCGACGATTCTGGAGTGTCTCGTGGAGTTGAGTGCCGTCCCTGTGCCGGAGCTGCTCGCGCAACGCCGTGCTAAATATCGACAGGTCGGCGTGTTCGGAGACGATGACACGTTTTGAAGGAGCGGGCAGCGGCGTGGTTGTTTCGGAATGGGGTCCGTCGGTGTCGCTCTGTGCGGCCCGTTATGCCGGCCCATCCGGACGCAGGGCGACCGCCGTGCCTTCTCTCAGGTCAGGGTGGGGCCGGAGGGACGATGCTTGACCCCCGGCTTGTGGAGATTCTGGTCTGCCCCGCCTGCAAGGGGACGTTGCAGTATGATCGGGACAGAGAAACCTTGGAGTGTGGCCGTTGCCGGCTACGGTACCCGGTGCGTGATGATATCCCGATCATGCTGGTCGAGGAAGCCGAGTCATGCTGACGTTGCCGATTCTTGAATGCCCGTCGCGCAGTTCGCTGGAGACCTCTCGATGAAACTCTCGAAGTTCTGTGAAGAAGACTCGATGTCGTTCGATTTGTCCGGTCAGGGGAAGGCCGAGATCATCACCGAGTTGGTCGACATGGCCGCGCGCTCCAGTATGGTGCGGGACAAAGACGAGCTTCTGGCGGCGGTTCTGGAACGGGAGAAGCTCGTGACCACGGGCGTTGGATATGGCGTCGCCTTTCCCCACGCGAAGACACGGGCGGTCAAGGGAATCATCATCGTCTTCGGCCGCTCGGAAGTCGGCGTCGATTTCGAAGCGATGGACAAGAAGCCGGTACATCTGTTCTTCCTGATCGCCGCTCCGGAGGACGCCATCGGGGCCCACCTGAATGTCATGGCGCGCCTCTCCTATGTGATGAAGAGCGAGAAGAATCGCGAACGCCTCATGCGGGCCAAGACGGCCGGTGAAGTGATGCTGATTCTCGATTCGGCGCCCTAACTCCTCCCTTGGGGGCTGACGGCGTGTGGCGGAGTCACTTGTGGAATTCCTTCAAGCGACCCGCGGCGCTCCGTTGGGCCGTGGTCCTGTCAGGGTTGTTGCTTCTGGTCGGGGAGGGAGTGCGTCTGTCGCTTTCCCAGGCGCTCGTGCGATTCGTTTATGCCCCGTTCTTCGCGCTTCATAATCGTATTTCCGCCGGCGCCGATGTCTTCGCTGAGAACCAGCAACTCCACGAGCGTGTGGCCACACTGGAAGTCGAGAATCAACGACTCCAGGAAGAGCGGCGGGAAAACACCCGGCTGCGCCGCCTCATGGAATTCGCTCCCAGTTGGCGGGCCCGGGCGATTGCCGCTGAAGTCATCGGTCCCCTGGCGCCCGGTTCGGGTATCCTCTGGGTCGGCGCCGGTTCGCGGCGCCTGGTGCAGGTGAACTGGCCGGTCGTGACGGAGGACGGCTTGCTGGGGCGTGTGATCGACGTGTCGCCCGATGTGTCGCGCGTGCGTACGTTGTGGGATCCCCTGCTGCGGGTGGCGGCGTATGACCAACGCAGCCGCGCCGCGGGAATCGTGGGCTGGGAGTCAGGGTCTCATCTGGAGATGAACTACCTGACGCGAGCCGCTGATGTCGTCCCGGGGGACACCATCATCTCCTCGGGGTGGGGCGGGATTTTCCCCAAGGGATTGCAGATCGGGGTCGTCGCGACGGTCGACACCGTACCGGCCGGCGATTTTCTGCAAGTGAGCGTCAAACCGGCGGTGCGCCCGGATCGGCTGGAAGCGGTCTTTATCATTCGACCGCTCTTGGATGGATCAGATGCGGCCGGCCAGGGAGGCCTGCCGTGAGTGTCGTGAGTTGGATCGCTCTGGCGGCCAGCATCGTGGCGTATCGTGTCTGGTTTCCTGACACACCGGCACCGCCGCGCATGCGGCTCGACTATGACCTCATGGTCATCGCGCTGATTGGTCTGAACCGGGGACGGCTTATCGGCACGTTTTCGGGCTGGGCGATCGGCTTTCTCGCCGCGGCCGGTGACCCCGGCCGGCTGGTGTGGGGGAGCTTGTTGGGAGCCGGTGCCGGGTGGATTGTCGGATTTTGGAAGGAACGCTTGTTCCTTGAGTACACCTTTTCACGTTGGCTGATCCTCTGGTCCGTCCTGTTGGTGGCCAAGGCATTCCAGTTGTTATTCCAGACGGGCTGGGATCTCGGACTCTGGCTGAGTTCCCTCTGGTCGGGCGCATTGGCGTCCGCGGGCTTGACAGCGACAGCGGGGGTTGGCATCGCCGTGCTTTGGGAACGGGCGCGTCCCAGGCGCTTCGTCGTCGCTCCCGATCAGAGCCGGGAGGAATCCCTGTGAACTGGACCGGGCGCCGCAATGTCCTTCTCGCCGCTGTCGTCGCCATACTCTTGGTGCTTGCGGCTCGCCTGGCGACCATGCAACTCCTTCAGGTCGGGGCGTACCGGAGAATCGCCGACGAAAACCGCATCCGCGTGCTCCCGATTTCGGCGCCGCGCGGGCGGCTTCTCGACCGCAACGGCATTGAGATTGTGGGCAATCGGCTGTCGTTCTCGATTGCCGTTCTCCCGGCCGACTTCCGCGGCGACGGGCCGCGACTCAGACTCGCATCGGTTCTCGATCTTTCGGGTGATGATCTGGCCGCCCGTCTGAGACGCCGTCCCGGCTTGCCGCTGGAGCCGGTGAACGTTCAACGCGACGCCGATCTGTCGGTTATTGCCCGGCTCGAAGAACGCATCGAGGAATTCCCCGGCGTGATGGTCGCCAGTGAGCCGGTGCGCCAGTATCCCTCCGCGCCTTGGGGCGGGCACCTTCTCGGGTATGTTCGCGAGGTCAGTGACGAGGACGCCAACCGCACCGACAAAAGCGGAGCGCCCTTGCGCGGACAAGTCGGTGCCATCGGCCTTGAGAAGCGCCACGACGACGTCTTGCGCGGCTTGGACGGGATCGTCTATCGTCAGGTGAATGCCTACGGGCAAGTCATGGGGGCGATGCCGGGGTATGCCCCCGTAGCGCCCACCGCCGGTGACGATGTGCTTTTGACCATCGACCTCGGACTCCAGCATCTGGCCGACTCGTTGCTGTCGGCCTACGTGGCCGGGACCGTGGTCGCCATGGATGTGCGCACCGGCGCGATCCTGTGCTTCGTGACCCGTCCTGGGTTTGATGCCAACGCCTTCTCGGGTGGGATGTCCTCGGCGGAATGGGAAGCGCTGCGCTCCGACCCGTTGCATCCGCTGCTGAATCGGGCTGCGATGGGGATGTATCCGCCCGGTTCCACGGCGAAGCTGTTGACTGCCGCCGCCGCGTTGGAGGCGGGTGTGATCACGCCGTCATCGCGGTTTGCCTCGTGCGGCGGCGGCCATCGCTTCGGCAATCGCGTCTTCAAATGCTGGAAGCCGGAGGGGCATGGTTCGCTGGATCTCTTGGGCGCGATCGAGCAGTCATGCGATGTCTATTTCTACCAATTGGGTGCCAAACTCGGTTTGGAGGAATGGTCCAAGCAGACCAGGCGTTCCGGGTTTGGCAAGCCGACGGAGATCGACCTGATTGGCGAGGTCTCCGGCATTGTTCCTTCGGCGGCATACTACGACCGACTCTACGGCAAGGGAAAGTGGACACGCACATTGATGGTGAATCTCGCCATCGGGCAGGGGGAGTTCTCCGTCACGCCGTTGCAGCTTCTGGTCTTCTATGCCGCCATGGTCAATCATGGTCAGGCCATGCGTCCGCATTGTGTGATGGCGGCACGGTCCTCAGGCGGGCGATGGGAGTACACGACGCCGCAGGTTTCCTTCGCACTGCCGTACTCGCCCTCGGCGTTGGTCACGCTTCGCGAAGGATGCCGCCGTGTTGTTCAAGGCGGCTCCGGCACCGCGCACGGCATCAACGACGATGTGGTTCGAATGGCAGGCAAGACCGGCACCGCGCAGAATCCGCACGGGGAGGATCACGCGTGGTTTGTCGGGTATGCTCCCACCGATGATCCTCAGATTGCCGTTGTGGCCCTGGTGGAGAATGTGGGGCACGGGTCAACGTACGCTGCCCCCATATGCTTTCAAGTGGCCAAGGCAATCCTCGCTCCCCCACCGCCCGCGTCGACACCGGACGTCGCTGTGGCCGACAGTCACACGACGATGCCGTGAACGGCGACACCGGTCCGGCAGGGCCGCACACCGTGTCACAATAGGCAAGGGCCCCGAATCGGGGCCCTTGTCATTCACTCTGGAACAGTGGTCTGCTTATCGCTTGGGACGCGGCTTGAGCGTCCCGTTGTGCGAGGACTGCGATGGCTGGGAACCGCTGGACGCCCGACCCGTCGAAGAAGTCGGAGGAGGGCTGTACGATGATCCCGACGGTGGCGTCCCGCCCGATCGGGAACTCTTTTTGGCCTTTGGTTTGGCCGTTGACGTTGTCCCCGACGATCCCGGCTGAGATCTTACTGTTGTTCTGGGCTGCGCACCGGTGCGCGGCGTGACCGTCTGGCCGCTTCCCGCCGCCCCGGATGTCTTGCGCTTCGCGTACGTTCCCGATGATCGTGCGCCTGTGCTCGTGTTTGAGCTTCCGCGCGACTGAGAGCGTGTCGTGAATGCCGTTCCGGCGCGCCCGCTCTTGGTGCGCGCAGTCATGTGTCCGGAAGTCGCGTTCCCGGTCGCAACGGTGGACGTGGCACGATACGCTCTGGTTTGCACATTCGCATGGACCGCCCGGCGTGCGATCGGAGAGGACTTCACCACAGCGTACTCGGCCGCGCTGTGGCCGGCACGCCGCAGCGCCTTGTGGCGTACGTACCGCCCATCATAGCCGTGCCATCCCGGGCGATGGCCGTGACCGTAGTAGAACCGATCGTCCCAACCCCAATAACGATGATGGTAGTAGGAGGGGCCCCACGGGTCATACCACCAAGAGGCACGCGACGTCCAGCACCACCCCGCCCACGGATCCCAGGTATTCCAGCCGAACGACCAATAGGGGTCGTACCCCCAGAAGAGCGATCCATACCAACCGTTCCAGCCCCAGTCGCCGGATACGTACACATTCACGTCTCGATCGCGGTACTCCGTATCCGAATCGTACACCTCCTGACCTTCTTCGTCGACGGGCACGAGGACATCCAGCAGCGCCTCAACGACGTCGTCACCGCATCCCTCAGTCTTCAATCGCACCCAGTCGCCGGTCGTCAGCGGCTGATCGAGACCGGTGGCATCGACGATGCGCGCGATCTTGTCGGGCTCGAACCCAGACTGGCACAGAGCCAGGATGTCATCGGTGTTCATCGCCTGGCTGCTCACCGCCATGGCGGCCACGAATCCCAGTGTGATCATCAACCGTTTCATCGTCATCACCCCATAGTCCCCTGTGGTCAGGGTCGACTCCAACATCCAAGTGTATTACGCCTGAAGCCGGCGTTTCGTACCCAATAGAAAGCGAAAAACATGCCTGTGCGCAGGCAAAATCGGCATCATGCAACCTCTTGTTACACATGACGGTCCCAACACGCGCGGGCACGCGAGGTCCGCGCGCCCTGTTTTTGTGCCGGGGAGTTTCCACGATTGACACTTTGTGGGCATGGGCACACCTTGAACCCGCGGGGCTCGGGCAGAATCCGTGTCGCCGAACCGTCGTGTGAAGATCCATGCAGACCATTCTGAAATACCTCCGCGAGTTGGACCCGATCTTGGTGGGAAGCGCATTCGGGCTGACCGCCATCGGCGCGCTGCTGATTTACTCGGCGCAGCACGCCATGCCGGATCCCCGGGATCAGATCCTCTGGAGCCGCCAACTGCTCTGGTGGCTCGTCGCCACGGGCGCCTTCGCGCTCGCGGCATGGCTGCCGTTGCGACTGCACGACGTCTTCGCCTACGTGTATCTGGTGGCCATCGGGTTGGTCCTCATGGCACTTCTGTGGTCGGGGGTGGGCACATCACGGCAGTGGTTCTCTCTGGGCCCGGCCTACCTCCAACCCTCCGAACTGGCCAAGCTGGCGCTACTGTTCGCCCTGTCGCGTTATTTGGCGTATCTGAAGCGCCCGGTCTTCGGTTGGCGACCCTTGCTGGTCCTTGCCGTTATCGTTGTGCCGATCTGGCTCTTGGTTCTCAAGCAACCCGATCTGGGGACCTCGCTGGTCTTCTGGGCCTTGGTGTTGGTGATGCTCTTCTGGGCCGGCGTGCCCCCAATGTCGCTCTTCTTCCTGGTTTCACCTCTGATCAGTCTGGTGTTGGCGTTCAACTGGATCACGTGGATCATCTACATCGCCGTTCTTTTGGGGGCCCTCTACCTCACCCGGCCGCGGTTGTTGATGTCGGTGGGCGTCGTAACCGTGAATACGCTCTTTGGCATTGTCACCCCGATTCTGTGGAACAAGCTGCAGCCGTACCAGAGAATGCGCATTCTGGTCTTCCTTGATCCGGGGAGTGACCCCCAGCGGGCGGGATACCAGATCATTCAGTCCAAGGTGGCGATCGGGTCGGGTGGGCTCTGGGGCAAAGGGTACCTGCACGGCACCCAGACCGGTCTGCATTTCCTGCCGGAGAAGCACACCGATTTCATCTTCTCGGTGTGCGGCGAGGAGTTGGGGTTTTGGGGGGCGATGATCGTCCTTGTTCTCTTCGGCCTGCTGTTGTGGCGGATGATCGACACCGGATATCGGGCACGCAGCAACTTCGGTCGATTCCTGGCGGTCGGCGCCGCCGGTATCATTGCCTTCCAGCTCCTGGTGAATGTCGGCATGACGGTGGGCTTGATGCCGGTCACCGGTCTGCCACTGCCTTTCGTCTCTTACGGCGGCAGCTCGCTGGTGTTATTCTGGTTTTTGACCGGACTGGTCGTCAACATCCGCCGGCATTGGCAGGAGTATTGACGATGGACCGCCACCGAGCCGCGCGCTCGACCGCCCTGAAGTCTCGTCTGGGCCACAGCTTGGATGCCATCCTCGGTCTGATCTGGCCTCTGCGTTGTCCGGTGTGCGGGGCCATAGCCGAGCTTCGAGATTACCCATGGTGCGCCGCATGCACACGCTCGGTCCACTTATGGCGGGAACCGATTTGTCCGCGCTGCCGGCGATTCTTGACGGGTGAAGAGCATTGTTGTTCCGACGGTGCATCGCCGTCCTCCCTGCGGATCGTGGTGGCCTTGGGGGCCTACGACGGAGCTCTCGGCGCCGCCGTGCAGGCGCTCAAGTACGATCAGTTGCGCGCTGTCGCCGCTCCACTGGGACGGTTGCTGGCGGCTCGGCTGCAGGACTTCGGTTCATGCCACGCCGTTGTCGCGGTGCCGACGACAGAACACAAGCGGCGCGAACGAGGGTTCGGTCACGCCGAGGTGATCGCCGAGCGCCTGGCCCAAGAACTCGCAATCCCATTTGTGGACCGGGCCATCAGATTCACGCGGCGGGTGGCGGACCAGACGCGGCTGTCGCCGGCCGAACGTCACCAGAACGTCCAGGGGGCGTTTGCGGTGCCGGACGACTCGACTGTACGAGGAAGAGATTTTGTTCTTGTCGATGACGTGATGACGACCGGTGCCACAATCGGTGAAGCGTCGCGTGTGTTGATGGAGGCCGGGGCCATCCGAGTCACCGGTGCCGTTGTGGCGCTCAACTTGGGCCCTGCCGCCCGGAACGCTTGAGGGGACCGCGTGCCGCGCCAGCGAGTCTCTGAGTCATCCCGGGCGGGGACGCGTCGGGGTTCGGGTTCCACATCGGGACGATCATCGCTCGACCGCTGGATTGGGCAGTACCTCGACCACCTTGTGCTGGTGACCGGACGTGCCACCAACACGCTCTTGGGGTATCGTCGTGACCTGGCGCGCTATGCGGCCTTCTGCGCCGACCAGGGAATCGGCGATCCCCGCCAGGTCGATTCCCGTCTCGTGGGGGAGTTTCTGGGGCGCCAGACACGGGCCGGATTGTCGCCGGCGTCGGTGGCACGCGCCCTATCGGCGGTAAAGAGCTTCCACCGCTTCCTTCTGCAGAATGAGATTTGTCCACAGAATCCCGCCCGTGCCATCCGGACGCCGCGACTGCCGCGCCAGCTCCCCGATGTGCTCTCGGTTCGCCAGATGCAGACATTGCTCCTCGCGCCGCCGATGGATGATCCCTTGGGAGTCCGTGACCGGGCGATTCTCGCCGTTCTCTACGGGTGCGGTCTGCGCGTCTCGGAGGCGGCGACGCTGGGTCTCAGCGACGTCGATTTCCCTTCGCGCTTCCTTCGCGTTCGCGGGAAGGGTGATCGTGAGCGACTTGTTCCGTTCGGGGACGTCGTGGCACGCGCATTGACGACGTACCTGCGCGGGGCAAGAAGAGATGATCTGGTCGATGACGATCCCGGTTTCGTCTTCCTCAACCGGCGCGGCCAAGGGCTCAGCCGGATGGGACTCTGGCGCATCGTGCGCAAGGCGGCCCTGAGGGCCGGCGTGGCCGATCGAGTTTCGCCGCATACGTTCCGCCATTCGTTTGCCACGCACCTGGTCGAGGCCGGCGCGGATCTGCGCGCTGTGCAAATGATGCTCGGACACCGATCCGTATCGACGACACAGGTTTACACGCATCTGGACAGAGGACATCTGCGCCGCGTGCACCAGCGCTTCCATCCCCTCGAAGCCACACCGAAGCCGTCGAACGGTTGAACGGCTCGACATAAACGCCGGTCAATTCGTCTCCCTCCGCGGTCGAAAATACGAGTGGGGATCAAGCGCTCCCCGGGTCGGGCGGGACAGAGATGCACGTGATCGGGCTCTGCCCTCGCAGGCGGAGTGTGATGCGATGATCTGCGCCTATTGTGAGAACGGCACGACCGAGTGGCCGCGGGCAGTGCAGCGCGCACTGGCCCCGTTTCATCCCGAAATCGTCCCGTTCAACGGGCTGCGGCAGTTGGCCGATCTGGCGATGCACACGGTGCTCGACTTGGTCGTCCTTCCCATGGGATCGAAGGGGAAGCAGATGCTGTCGCTGGCGGCGCATGCCAAGCGGCTACCGGCACTGGCCGTCGTTCCGGTGGTTCTCTGGCAGACCGAAGGCGAATGCGACGCGGCCACCGAGATTCTCGAGTCCGTGATCGACGATCTGATCATCGGATCGCTGACTGATCCGGCCGCAGCCGCCCGTCTGCGTCTGGCCTTTCGCCGCAGTTGGCGGGACTTGGATGTGAATCCCTCCAGCCGTCTGCCCGGCCCCACCACCATCGAACGGGTGATCGCCGCGCGGATCGCCGCGCACGAGCGCTTCGCCGTTTGCTATGCCGATCTCGACGACTTTAAGGCCTACAACGACTACTACGGGTACTTCTACGGCGACCGCGTGATCAAGATGTGCGCGCGGATCATCCGTGAGATTGTCTTTGAACATCAGCCGGATGCGTTTGTTGGCCACATCGGCGGCGATGACTTTGTCTTTCTGATCGATCCGAAGAAAGTCCAATCCACCTGCCGGGCGATCCTGGACCGGTTCGATGCCGAGATCGGCCTGTGTTATGAGCCCCGCGACCGCCGCAACGGCTATATCATCTCCAAGAACCGCCGCGGCATGCCGGAGACGTATGGCCTGATGACTCTCTCAATCGCCGTCGTGGTGAACCACGGCGACACCTTCTCCCACGTGGGCGAGATCTCCCACATGGTCGCGGACCTCAAGCACTACACGAAGACCCTGCCCGGCTCGAACTTCATGATCGAGCGCCGGGCCAAGTACTGACACGCCACAGGAGCCCCCGTCCTCTGGTTTCTGGAATCCTCCCCGTGTGTGCGGTTCTTGTGTGCCCGCGATCTCTGATCGCGGATAGCGGGGCGACTCCGACACGAAGAACCGCGATCAGAGATCGCGGGCACACAATCGTGGCATTATATTGCGCGCCATGACGTCGTCAGTGTCCACCGACAGCGTGCGGGCGATTCTGGAGTTCGATAAGATTGTCGAGGCCACCGCCGGGATGTGCCTGACGGCGATGGGTTCAGAGGAAATCCGACGCCGCCTGCCGACCGAGGATGCGGTCGTTCTGGATCGACGGCGGGGGGAACTCCAGGAGATGCTCTTGGTGCTGGTCGGCGAGG
>JBFMGX010000016.1:0-36362 GCA_040752595.1 Candidatus Zixiibacteriota bacterium | reverse complement strand
GCCGGGATGTGCCTGACGGCGATGGGTTCAGAGGAAATCCGACGCCGCCTGCCGACCGAGGATGCGGTCGTTCTGGATCGACGGCGGGGGGAACTCCAGGAGATGCTCTTGGTGCTGGTCGGCGAGGATTTCCCGCTGACACGGCTTCCCGATATTCGTCCCCATTTGGAGCGCTCCCAGCATGAAGGGGCACACCTCGATGCGGCGGCTCTGCTCCAGATCGGGGAGTTCCTGACCGGTGTCGATGCGCTCCTGCGTTTTGCCCGCGTGTCGCGCGAGAAATGCCCCTGTCTGGAAGCGCATTTCGAGCAACTGTCCGCAATCTACCCGTTGCGGGCGGCGATCGGACGTGCCATCAGCCCCGAGGGGGATGTGGCCGACACCGCGTCTCCCGAGTTGGCCAAGATCCGACGCGAGAAGCGCGGGGCGCGGGATGCGGTGGTGACCCGCCTCGAACGCCTGTTGGCCGCGCGGAAGACCGATCCGGCGCGTATGGATGATCTGATCACGCTGCGCAATGACCGTTTTGTCATTCCCATGCGCGAAGGCGATCCCGCCGCCAATGACGGCGTCATTCAGGATCGCTCTTCCTCAGGGGCCACTCTGTTCGTCGAGCCGATGTCGGTCGTGGAGCTCAACAACCGCCTGCGGCGGCTCGGGCTGGAAGAAGCGCGCGAGGTCGAGCGCATTCTGCTGGAGCTGACCGATCTGGTGCGGGAGCACCGTGTCGCACTGGCGGATGATGCCCAGACGATCGGTACGCTGGATGCCATCCAGGCACTGGCGCGTTTTGGGTTGAAAGTGGACGGCGTGGTCGCCGAGCGTACCGACAGCGCGACACTGACCTTGCGCGAGGCCCGCCATCCACTTCTCATCTTGAAGTCGCTACGGACGCCGAAGGAGGCGCGTGCCCCGGTTATCCCCATGAGCCTATCATTGGGCGGGCGAGTCACCGTCGTGATCGTCACCGGTCCCAACACCGGCGGCAAGACCGTCGCTTTGAAAACGGTCGGCCTGTCGGTGTTGATGGCGCAGGCGGGATGGCCGGTCCCCGCGCGGATCGGGACAGAGATCGGCACATTCGGCCGCGTGATCGCCGACATCGGTGATGAGCAATCGATTGAATCCTCGCTGTCCACGTTCTCGTCTCACTTGCTGCGTATCCGCGAGGCGCTGGCGACGGCGGATGAGAGGACGCTCGTGTTGTTGGATGAGCTGGGGGCCGGGACCGATCCCAAGGAAGGTGCGGCCCTCGGCGAGGCGGTGATCGCGGCCCTGACGGAGCGCGGTGCGCGGCTGGTGGCAACGACTCATCACTCGGCCCTCAAGACACTCTCTCAGCACGATTCTCGGATTGAGAATGCGTCGCTGGTGTTCGATGTGAAGACGCTGTCGCCGACCTACCAATTCCGTGTGGGACTGCCCGGGGCATCGTATGCGATCGACATCGCCCGTCGTCTCGGTCTGCCGGATGCGGTCGTGGAACGCGCCCTGTCGCTGTTGGGCGCGCAGGAGAAAGACATGACTCAGCTTCTCAACGAGCTCGACGAACGATTGACGTCGCTGCGAGAACAGCAGGCCGCTGCGGAACAGAGCCGCAAGGCCGCCGTTGCCCTCGAAGAACTCTTCCGGTCGCGCGTGGAACGATTGGAGAAGACCGAGGCCGAACGCAAGGGCGAGGCACTCTCGGAAGCTCGCCGTATCGTTGAGACCACGCGCCGTGAAATGGAGCAGTTGGTCCGGGAGATCCGCGAGAGCCAGGCGGAGAAGGCGCGTGTCAAGGAGTCCCACAAGAAGATCGACGAGCGACTGGCCGGCATTCGCGCCGAGCAGCAGGAGCTGGCCGTCCCCGCTCCGCCCTCCGATGCGACTCCGCCCGCCGTCGGCGACCGCGTCTGGATCGCCGCGTTCAAGAAGGAGGGAGAGGTGGTTGACATCGATGCCGAGCGCGGCAAGCTCAAAGTGCGGATCGGCGATTTCCTCTATTCACTCGATCAGGGCTCCGTGGCACGGGTCGAGTCGCCGTCGCCTCCTTCGTCACGCCCCGGCCAGGTGCGCATACAGGCCGAGACGGACGTCGGTCCGGAGCTGTCTTTGCGGGGCTTCACGGCGGAGGACGCGCTGGAGACACTGGACCGCTATCTCGATGACGCACGCCTGGCCGGATGGCAGGAGGTCCGCATCATCCACGGCAAAGGGGAGGGGATTCTGCGTCGCGCCGTCAACGAGTTCCTGACCAAAGACCCCCGTGTCGAGTCGAAGCGACTGGGTCAGTGGAACGAAGGCGGCGATGGCGTCACGATTGCTAAACTGCGGGCCGAACATGAGTAGGTCAGGAGCCCTGTGCTCCTGACGTCCGTGCACGCCGTGGCACAGTCCCAACGGGAACGCTCAGTATATCTCCGTGATGGCATTCACATATGACCGACGACGACGTCAAGGAACGTGTCAAAGAAGCCACCGACATCATCGCGGTGGTCGGACAATTCGTCACGCTGAAGAAGCGCGGGATGAACTTCCTTGGCTTGTGTCCATTTCACACTGAGAAGACGCCGTCGTTCACGGTTCATCCTGATCGCCAGTTCTTCCATTGCTTTGGGTGTGGCAAAGGGGGCGACGTCTTCACGTTTCTGATGGAGCACGAGGGATGGAGTTTCCCCGAGGCGCTGAAGTACTGCGCCGACCGGGCGGGCATCACCCTTCCAACCTGGAAACGCGACGATGATGCACAGTCGCAGCGGCGGCAGGACATCGCCGCGGCCCTCGCGCTGGCGGATGCAATCTACCGGCGGGCGCTGTTCTCGCCGCAAGGGCAGGGCGCACTGGCCTATTTGAACAAGCGCGGCTTCGCGGAAGCGACGTTACGTAAGGCGGGGGTCGGATATGCGCCACCGGCGTTCGACACGATCACCAATGCCGCGCGGGCCCGTGGGATCGGCCGCGATGTCCTTGAAGCCGCGGGCTTGACCTCGGTCTCGGCGAAAGGCGGGTCGCCCTACGATCGCTTCCGCAATCGCATCACCTTTCCGATCATCAATCTCTCCGGTAAGACCGTCGGCTTCGGCGCCCGGGTTCTCAGTGACGACGATCAACCGAAGTACCTTAACTCGCCGGAGACTGCCCTGTACCAGAAAAGCCGCATCCTCTATGGCTTGGCCACGACGCGCGATGCAATCCGTCGCGAGGATCGGGCCATCATCGTGGAGGGGTACCTCGACTGGTTGACGATGATCGAATACGGAGTGGAGAACGTCGTGGCGGTGTCCGGGACCGCGCTCACTACGGCGCAGACCGAACTGTTGTCGCGCTTCTGCAAGCAGGTGACACTGATGTTCGATGCCGATGCCGCCGGGCAACGGGCGGCGTTGCGCGGCATCGAGCTGGCGTACAACGCCGGCCTGAGTGTCGACGTGGCCGTTCTTCCCGGTGGGGATGACCCCGACAGTTTCCTGCGCCGCGAAGGAAAAGAACGGTTGGCCGCCATTGTGCAGGCCGCTCCCGGGATCGTCGAGTACCGCGTGCAGCGGGAGACGGCGGCTGCATCCGGAGGACGGCTTGATTTCATGGCCAGGGAGCGTTTGGTGAAGGAGTTTCTGGCTCTGGCCGCGTTGATCACCGATGCCACACGACGGGACACATTCCTTGGCGAAGTGGCCGGTTTTCTTGATGTCAGCGAGGAGAAGCTGCGCCGGTCGTTACGGCCTTCGCCCAGCACGCGTGCCGGTGCAGAGTCGACCCCACGCGGTCTGGTGCGTCGGGAGGAGGAGTTCCTACGGGTGCTCTTGGAGGATCCGACATACCCCGAGCGGGCGCGCGACGTCGTCACACCGGAGGACTTCGTCGAGCCGCTGCATCGGCGGATGTATGCCTCGTTGCTGGCACGGGCACTGGCGGGGGCGGTCACGCTCAGCCCGACCGATCTGGGGACGGACGCCGACGAGGTGGTGTGCTGGTCACGACTCTTGTCGGTGACGATCGATCCGGCGGTCCGTGAGCGAATGTTCGTTGATGCCCTCGCCGAGTTCAGACAGCGTCGGCGTCGCGCCGACCTGCCGCACCTCAAGGCGCGGATTGCTCAGGCCGAGCGTGCCGGCGACAGAGAGACCGCAGCACGATTGCTGGCGGAATTCAACCGGGAATGGCGCAGCGGCGATGCGGAGGAATAGCGCCACGGGCGGAATTCGGCTCTCGCACCGCCGGCAAAAACCGCTTGACTGGGACGGCGAAAAAGGGCGAAAATTAGGTTTGCCATTGCAGGATGGCTTTGGCGTGAGGATGAATGTGCGGCCCAATACGATGATCCGACAGGGGCCCATAGCTCAGTGGTCAGAGCTGCTGACTCATAATCAGTAGGTCCCAGGTTCGAGTCCTGGTGGGCCCACCGGCGCGACGGACAAGAAGACGGGAGACGGAGACGACGGACGCAGGACCTGGCGTATGGGACGCGGGCATGGGCGGAAGGAATGGCGGGCGATTAGCTCAGTTGGTTAGAGCGTTCGGTTCACATCCGAAAGGTCACTGGTTCAAGTCCAGTATTGCCCACCATGTGATTATGCGATGAATCTGATCGGTGGAGAGCAACAGGTCTATCCCCGTCACGGCCACATTCCCGGGACGACAGTTCAATCCCGGCCACACAGAGAGGGCGCGCACCGGATCGGTGCGCTTTTTTTTCGGACCCGGGGGATCTTGACGAGCCGGACTCTGCCAGAGGGAGTCGATCACTGATGTCGAATACCGTGGAGCTTCTGTTGAAACTGCAGGGAGTGGATTACCAGCTCGGTGAACTGGAGCGTTCCAAAGACTATCTGCCGGATATGATCCAGACGCTGGAAGGGGACGTGCGTCAGGCGGAGAAGGCGGTGGCGGAGGCCCGTGACCAATTGGAAGCCAACCGCCTGGAAAGCCGGCGCCTTGAATTGCGCGTCAAGGAGAAGAATACGGAGCTGGAGCGCCTGCAGAAGCAGATGATGGTCATCAAGACCAACAAGGAATACGATGCCCTGGCCCGCGAAATGGAGCACGTGAAAGCGGACATCGCCGCCAGCGAGGAGGGGATCCTCCTGGCGCTGGAACGGATCGAGACGCTCGACCGGGAAATCCAGGAGAAGGACGCCCAATTCCAGGAGGTCAAGGCGCGCAACGGTGCGCAATTGGAGTCGATCCGCCGTGAGGTGGACTCGGTCGGTTCCAAGATCAAGATCAAAGAGGATGAGCGCCACAACATCATTGTCCGTCTCGACGACGCCATGGTCGCTGTCTATGAGCGCGTGCGCCGCGGCAAGGGCGCCGGCGCCGTCGTCTTTGTCCGCAACAAGGCGTGCTCCGGGTGTCACAAGACGCTGCCGCCGCAGTTGATTCAGGAAATCCGCCGGGCCGAACGCCTGATCACCTGCGACTCGTGTGGGCGGATTCTGATCTGGAGTGATGACGCCTGAGTCGGAATGCTCTCCGGGAACAGACGGGATCCCTCCCGGTTTACGTGCGTAGGATGCCGCGACCAGATCGCCGGCGAACGATGAGGGCAGAACAATCTCCGTTGACCGTCACGATCCCCCAGGATCCCCAGTCGATCCGACAACTGCCATGGAACGGAGTCGCGTGCTGAACGAGGCGATGACGTTCGATGACGTGCTGCTGGTCCCGGCAAAGTCGGATGTCCTGCCGCGGGATGTCGACGTGGCCACGCGGCTGGGCCCGATCAATCTCCCCATCCCGATTGTCTCGGCCGCGATGGACACGGTGACCGAGGCGAAGCTGGCCATCGCGATGGCCCGGCACGGCGGATTGGGAACCATCCACCGCAACATGACGATCGAGCGGCAGGCGGCCGAGGTCGAGAAAGTCAAGCGATCGGAATCGGGAATGATCCATGATCCGATCACACTGGAACCCGACCGGCCGATCCACGATGCCCTGGAAGTGATGCGGCGCTACTCCATCTCCGGGATTCCGATCACGGTGAGCCGGAAACTGGTGGGGATCCTGACCAATCGTGACCTGCGATTCTGCCGGGATGCGTCCGTCTCGATCGGATCGCTGATGACCAAGTCCCCGCTGATCACGGTTCCCGAGGGCACCTCCCTGGAGTCCGCTCAGGAGATACTGCACGCCAACCGCATCGAGAAGTTGCCGATCGTGGATGCCGACGGCAACTTGCGCGGCATGATCACCGTGAAGGACATTCTCAAGAGCCGTCAATTCCCCCACGCGTGCAAGGACGACCGTGGGCGACTGCGCGTCCTGGCGGCCGTCGGCGTGGGTCCGCACGAGGGGATGGCGCGGGCTAAAGCGTTGGTCGACGCCGGTGTCGATGGCCTGTGCGTGGACACCTCGCACGGGCACACGCGCTCGGTGATGGCCATCGCCGAGCAGTTGAGGAAGGCCTTTCCCCAGGTGCTGTTGGTCATCGGCAATGTGGCTACGCGGGAGGGAACACGCGATCTCATCGCGGCCGGCGCCGACGTCGTCAAAGTCGGGATTGGGCCGGGCTCCATCTGCACCACACGCGTGATCACCGGTGCCGGGGTTCCGCAACTGACCGCGATTCTGGAGTGCTGCGAGGAGGCCGACGCTCATGGTACGGCCGTGATCGCCGACGGCGGCGTCAAGTACTCGGGTGACATCACCAAGGCACTGGCGGCGGGGGCTGCGGCCGTGATGATCGGCTCGCTCTTCGCGGGCACCGAAGAAGCGCCCGGTGAAAAGGTGCTGCTGGAAGGGCGGTCCTTCAAGGTCTATCGCGGCATGGGATCGATCGGAGCTATGACCGAGGGCGCCCGGGATCGCTACTATCAGGACGACGAGGAGATGACCAAGCTGGTGCCCGAGGGAATCGAGGGACGGGTTCCCTACAAAGGTGAGCTCTCCGATTCGATCCACCAGTTGATCGGCGGTCTGCGTGCCGGCATGGGAATCTGTGGCGCCCCAAGCATTGAAGCACTGCGCCGCACCGCGCGCTTTGTGCGCGTTACCTTCGCGGGGCAACGCGAAAGCCATCCGCACGATGTCGTAATCACGAAAGAAGCCCCGAACTACCCCAGCGCGTAGGGCGCATCGAGAGCGTCCGAGAGCGCCTGGAATCGCCTCCGATCCCCGCCAGAGAACTCGGAGGCCGCTGCAATAGTGTCAGCGGCCGTCACCGATGTGGTGGTTTAGCGCGTTGCCGTAACACTTTATTTAACAACTGCTTGACGTTCACGGCAACAGCCATTTTCGGGAGACCGGGAGAGTAACTTGAGGGCATGCTGACTATTTCCGTGTCGCATAAGTCCCAGCGCCGTATATTATTCCGAGGGCAGGCTGCACTCCCGGCGGAAGCGGGGTGCTTCGCAACGGCAAGTAGTTGTTGTTCAGTTGATAAACGACATAACAGTGCCAAGGAGAAGGGAGACTTGACAGAGGATCGGTGGGCGAGGCGGCCGCGTCTCGATCGTGGATCGGGATGAGGAAAGTCCGGGCTCCGCAGAGCAGGGTGCCTCCTAACCGGAGGGCGGAGAAATCCGACGGAAAGTGCGACAGAGAACTACCGCTCCGTGCGCCACGCACGGTGCAAGGGTGAAAAGGTGGTGTAAGAGACCACCGGCATCTTGGGTGACCGAGGTGGCCGCGTAAACCCCACCCGGAGCAAGGCCAAGCAGGGAAGAGGAGTGCTCGCTCCGCCTAATTCCCGGGTCGGCTGCAGGATCGTCTGGGCGACCAGGCGACCAGATCAATGGCTGCCGCTCCGTACGTCCCCGCCCGGGGTGCTACGGGGAACAGAACCCGGCTTATCGTTCGCCGATCCTTTCCATTTCCCATCTCACTTGTGCCGGGGGTTCGTTGTCTCCAGTACAGTGGGAGTTTGCTCCATCACCGGCCGGTGAAGCCACGCGGGAGCTGGCGGTGGCTTGCGGATTGCCGCAGCAGATCGCCTCGTTGCTCTTTGCCCGGGGCGTCGATTCCCCCGAGCACGTCCAGCAGTTTTTTGAGCCGCGCATCGGTGAGCTGACCGATCCCTTCCTGCTTCCCGGCATGCGGTCGGCCGTGGATCGCCTGATCCGCGCCCTAAAAGACCGTGAACTGATCATGGTCTATGGGGACTACGACGTCGACGGGATCACGTCGACGGCGTTGATGTATCTTGTCCTCAACCGGCTCGGCGCCGACGTCCAATACTACCTGCCCAATCGTCTGGTGGAGGGATACGGGCTCTCCCCCGACGGCATCGATCATGCCGTTGCCACGGGTGTTCGGTTGATCCTCACGGTGGATTGCGGCATCACGGCGATTGAAGAGGTTGAATACGCCCGCAGCAAGGGGATCAAGGTCGTCGTCGCCGATCACCATCAGCCCGGTGAGGGGCTTCCCGATGCCGAGGCGATCGTCAATCCCAAGCTCGGACCCAAGGGCTCACCGACTGATGATCTGGCGGGAGTCGGTGTCTCCTACAAGCTCGCCCAGGCGCTCTATCGCTCTTTGGGGCAGGACGAAAGTGAATTGGAAGAGCACCTCGATCTCGTGGCGCTCGGAACCGCGGCGGACATCGTGCCGCTGGTCGGTGAAAACCGCGTCCTCACCAAGTATGGACTGCGCCAAATCGAGCGAACCAACAAGCCGGGTCTCAAGTCGCTCTGTTTCGTGTCCAATCTGATCGGCAAATCGATCACGACCGGTCAGATCGTCTTCATTCTGGCGCCGCGCATCAATGCCGTCGGCCGGCTCGGCGATGCCCGGCTCGCCGTGAAACTCCTCTCGACCCGCGATGATGCCGTCGCCATCGACATCGCGCACCATCTGGAACGCGAGAACCGCACGCGCAAGATCCTCGACGAAAAGACCCTCGGTCAGGCGCTGGCCCAGATTGACCGGGCCCAGGATCGCGCACGCGACCGGGCCATCGTCCTCTCATCGCCGGGGTGGCATCAGGGTGTGATCGGGATTGTCGCCTCACGATTGGTCGAGCGGTTCCATGTCCCGACCGTGATGATCGCGGTTGACGGCGATGAAGGAAAAGGGTCGGCACGCTCGATTCCCGCCTTCGACCTCTATGATGCCTTCCGCGAGTGCGGCGATCTGGTGCTCCGCTACGGCGGGCACAAGTACGCCGCCGGGATGTCGATTGCCCGCGACAAGATCCCCGCCTTCACCGAGCGCTTCAAGCGCGTGGCCGCCGAACGGCTCGCCGAGGACGATCTCATCCCCAAACTGGTGATTGACTCCCGCATGGAACTCGACACGTTGACCGACGATTTCATGGACAATCTCGACCGCTTCTCGCCCTTCGGCCCACACAACACCCGTCCCGTCTTCGTCAGCGAGAGCATCGAGATGGCCGGGTCGCCCTACATCGTGGGGAACAACCACCTGAAGTTCAAGGTGCGCCACAGCGGCAGGGTGTTCGATTGCATCGGCTTCGGCATGGGGGACCGCGCCTCGACGCTCTCATCGCATTCCGGCCGGATCGACCTGGCCTATGTCCCCGAGCGGATCGAGTGGGACAACACCCGCCGTTTGCAGTTACGCGTGAAGGACTTCCGGTTGATGTGAATGATAGGTGAGACTCCCGACGGCCTCACCGTGTCCGAAGAAGACAGGATCGCCCGCTGCTGCGGGCGAACGTCAGCCCAAGGGCTGACCGGCACAGGAATAAGATCGCAGGAACACTCAGAATAATGGGATCAAGTGAGTGCGGGTCAGCCCTTGGGCTGACCCTGGTCGCGGAGCGACCATCATGGAGCACGGCCCAGGCGATATCGTTCACTTTGGCACCTTGTCAGAGAGTGCCTTGTGCGAATCAACTTTTGGGCTGACCTTGGTTGCGGAGCGACCATCATGGAGCGCGGCCTGGGCGGTGTCGTTCACTTTGGCACCTCGCCAAAAGTGTGCTTTGTGCGGGTCAGCCCTTGGGCTGACTTTGGTCGCGGAGCGACCATCATGAAACGTGGCCGAGCCAATATCGACGATTCGGCCTACCCCTTGTTCGTCACGACGACAATCACGGATTTCATCCCCGTCTTTCGCGACCCCGTCCTGGCACGATCTGCTTTGGAGCTCTTCGAGCGGCAGCGGCAACTTCATGACATGACGATCTATGCCTATGTCCTCATGCTCAATCACTTTCACGCCATCGCGAGGGCATCACACCGGGGAGAGACGTCGCGCTTCATTGGTGCCTGGAAGAGTCTGACGGCACAGATCGTGATCGACTCGGTTTCCGGGGAATGGCGCAGTGCCTTTGCGGACGCTGCCCGGACCTACGGCGAACCGAAGCGGAAGCAGCACAAGGTCTGGGTGAGCCGATTCGATGACGTGGCGCTCTACACGCCAGAGGTGTTCGGCGTCAAGCTGGAGTACATCCATGGAAATCCGGTCCGCGCGGGCCTTGTCGAATGCGCCGAGGACTACGCATATTCCTCCGCGAGATTCTGTGCGACCGGAGAGGGACTCGTTTGTTCAATTGACCGACTGTCGCCCGCTCTTGGCAGGCAGTGTTGCCGAGAATGTGGCCGAACGGGCCGTTCCGGCCCGGGGTCAGCCCAAGGGCTGACCCGCACAGAACCTTGAGCAAATGGAAGGTGTCATGGCTCCTGTGCCGGTCAGCCCTTGGGCTGACCTTGGACCCGAAGGGTCCATTCGTCAGTGAGCGTGGCGCGCAGATCGCCGCTACGCGGTCCGCCACGGCGGATCAGCCCAAGGGCTGACTGCCACAGGTGAACGCTGACAGGCGTAGATTGAGGACTGACGGACACCGGACACGCCAACGAGCATAGAATAATGTCCCTCCTCTCCCGATTTCTCTCCGGTGATCGTCTCGCGCTGGCGCGGATGATCACCTATATCGAGGACCGTGCGCCGGGATACCATGAGGCGCTGGCCCGGATCTTCGCGCACCGTCGGGGCGCCTATCGTGTCGGCGTGACCGGCCCTCCAGGGGCGGGTAAGTCGTCGCTGGTCAACCGGCTGGCGCTCAAGCTGGCGAACGAGGGACATCAGGTCGGGGTGGTCGCGGTCGATCCTTCCAGTCCGTTCACCGGGGGTGCGCTGTTGGGCGACCGGGTGCGCATGCAGTCGCTCTACGGTTTGCCCGGTGTCTTTGTGCGCAGCATGGCGACCCGCGGGTCACCCGGCGGTCTGGCCGCCGCCACGCGGGATGTCTGTGTGGCGTTCGAAGGATTCGGCTTTGACCTGATCCTCGTGGAAACTGTCGGTGTCGGGCAGGTGGAGCTCGATGTCGCCTCGGTCTGCGACACGGTGATCGTCGTCTTCGTCCCGGAATCGGGAGATGCGATTCAGGCGATGAAATCGGGACTGATGGAGATCGCCGACGTCTTCTGCATCAACAAGGCCGATCGTCCGGGGGCCGAACGGGTCAAAGCGGAGCTGGAGTCGATTCTGGAGGTGAAGCAGGAAATCCGTCGCAGCGCGGCCAAGAGCACCGCCTCGACGCCGCACTGGAACCCTCCCGTGCTCACGACCGTTGCCGTGGACGACGAGGGGACCGACGGCCTCTGGGAGGCGACACAGTCGCACCGTCGTTTCCACGATGCCGCCGACCCCAATGGGGTCGTGCGACGGCGGGCGCGGGCGGATCTGACCTTGTCGCTCGCCGAGCTGGCGCGTTTGCGGATGGAGGACCAGATTCTGGTCGCGGCGGAGTTCGAGCAGGCCGTCGAACAGATCGCGACTGCCCAGGCCGATCCGTACACACTGGCGCGCCGTCTGTTTGACGCTTGGTGTCGGTCGCGGGAATAGACGACCGCAGAGTAGCCACTGAGTGGACGGCAACCACAGGGATGTCATGCTGAGCGAAGCGAAGCATCTGCTGTGATTCCGTCAACGGGAAAAGCGGACGCTTCGCTTCGCTCAGGGTGACAGGTTTGCCGGATTCCCGCAATGTGGCAGGGCCGTACAAACGATTGGACACCCGCCGGGTCGAAGGAACATATTGGGTGCATGCCGAGGATGTTACCGACCCCGACCGTAGAGAGATTACGAAGATGACCGACCCTTCGCACTCCACGAAGCACACCGACGAGCGCGCCGAATCCAAACGCGGGATCTTCGACAAGCTCCATTTGCGCCGCGGTGAGGCGTCGGAAGCGTGGCGCGCCAAAGCCACCCCGGCCGACCATCTCGAAGGCCGGAAGTTCATCACCGTTTCTTCGGTGCCGATCAAGGACCTCTACACACCGGCCGACGTTGCCGAGATCGACTTCGAGCGCGAGATCGGATACCCCGGGTTTCCCCCGTACACGCGCGGCGTGCACCCGTCAATGTACCGGCAGCGGCTGTGGACCATGCGGCAGTTTTCCGGGATGGGGACCCCGGCGCAGACCAACGAGCGGTACCATTTTCTGCTCTCGCAGGGGCAGACCGGTCTTTCGGTCGCCTTTGATTTGCCCACGTTGATGGGCTACGACTCCGATCATCCGCGCTCGCGCGGCGAGGTCGGCGTCTGCGGCGTCGCGGTCGATTCGCTCAAGGACATGGAGATCATCTTCCGCGGCATCAATCTGGGGGAGATCTCGACCTCCATGACGATCAATGCCCCGGCGGCGATCATCCTGGCCTTCTACATCGCGGTCGCCGAGAAGCAGGGCGTCAAGCCGGAGCAACTGCGCGGCACGCTGCAGAACGATATCCTCAAGGAGTACATCGCCCAGAAGGAGTGGGTCTATCCGCCGCCGGCGCACATGAAGTTGATCGTCGACACCATCGAATATGGCACCCATCAGATGCCGCAGTGGAACACGATCTCGATTTCGGGCTACCACATCCGCGAGGCGGGGGCAACCGCGGTCCAGGAGTTGGCCTACACGCTGGCCGATGGCTTCGCCTATGTCGAGGCGGCAATGGCACGCGGGCTGAAGGTCGATGAGTTTGCCCCGCGGCTGTCGTTCTTCTTCAATTCGCATCTCGACTTCTTCGAGGAAATCGCCAAGTATCGCGCCGCCCGCAAGATTTGGGCGCGGCACATGCGCGAACGGTACGGGGCCCAGGATGAGCGCTCGTGGCTGATGCGTTTTCACACCCAGACGGCGGGCGTGTCGCTCACCGCGCAGCAGCCGGAGAACAACATCGTCCGGGTCACCTGGCAGGCGATGGCGGCCGCCCTGGGCGGCACCCAATCGCTGCACACCAATTCGATGGATGAGACCTTGGCGCTGCCGTCCGAGAAGGCGGCGCTGATCGCTTTGCGCACGCAGCAGTTGGTCGCCTATGAATCGGGAATCACCAACACCATCGACCCGTTGGCGGGATCGTACTTCGTGGAATCGCTGACCCGGCAGATGGAGGATGCCGCCGAGGAGATCTTCGCCGAGATTGAACGCCGCGGCGGTGTGCTCGCGGGAATCGAGCAGGGGTACTTCCAGCGCGAACTGGCCAAATCCGCATACATCTACCAACAGGCGGTGGAGAAAGACGAACGGATCGTCGTCGGCGTCAACCGGTTCACCATGGATGATGAGCACATCGAGATTCCCCTTCTCAAGATCGACCCGGCGGTCGAACGGGAGCAGATCGAATCGCTGCGCCAGTTGAAGCAGGCGCGTGACAACGACAAGGTGGCGCGGACCCTGGTCGACCTCAATGCCGCAGCGAAGCGCGATGACAATTTGATGCCCGCCTTCATCGAATGCGCCCGTGTCTATGCGACCCTGGGTGAGATCGTTGATGTGCTGCGCGGCGTCTACGGCGAGTACGAAGAGCCGCCGATGATCTGAGCCATCCTGAGGTGACACGATGAAGAAGACCCGCATCCTTCTGGCCAAACCCGGTCTCGATGGTCACGACCGGGGCATCAAAGTGATCGCCGCCGCGTTGCGCGACGCCGGCTTCGAAGTCATCTACACCGGTCTGCGGCAGACACCGGAGATGATCGTCGAGGCGGCGATCCAGGAAGACGTCGATTTCATCGGTATGAGCATACTCTCCGGCGCGCACATGACGCTGTTCCCCGATGTGCAGCGCCTCCTGAAGGAAAAGGGAGCCACCGACATCCATCTGTTCGGCGGCGGGATTATCCCCGACACGGAAGCGGCCGCACTGGAGCAGCAGGGCGTAGGGAAGCTGTTCGGTCCCGGCACCACCACACAGGAAATCGTCGAGTACATCCGTTCGGTCGCCGGCCGCAGACGTGAAGAACCGGTGATGTAGGGGCGGTTCGTGAACCGCCCGTCTTGGGTGATGGGCCTTCCTCACAATCGACCCACGCGCCGGTCTGTCCGACTTCGCGGCTATGACTACACGCGCGCTGGCGCCTATTTTCTGACGATCTGCACCGAGGACCGGGCCATGTCGCTGGGCATCGTGGGGAATGACTCCGTTGTCTTGAACACCCTCGGGCAGGTCGTTGCCGACTCGTGGTTGTGGCTGGCCCGACAATACGACTATGTGGAACTGGACGAGTGGATCATCATGCCGAACCACCTGCATGGCATCGTCGTGGTCGGGCGGGAGGATGCGGGCGGTTCTCGAACCGCCCCTACAGCAATTCCGGATGTGGAGAGGAAATCCATCGGTCGGGTTGTTGGGGCGTTCAAGACGGTTTCGACAAAGCATGTCAATCGGATCAAGGGGACACCCGGGGCGACTCCTTGGCAACGCAATTACTACGAGCATGTCATCCGCGATGACGACGAACTGAACCGCGTCCGACTCTACATTCAATGCAATCCTGCGCGCTGGGCCATGGACCGGGAGAATCCCAGCGGGATTGTCCCAGTCCCTGTGGATGGCGACTGCCTGTAGGGGCGGTTCGTGAACCGCCCGCGATGGACCGAACGCGCGCCCCTTGCATTCGTCCCTCCAATCACATAAACTGATAAGCTCGGGGCGAGGGACCACGGATTCCGAAGGAGGGATTTGTCCATGATCAGATTCAACGTCGACGAACGTCAGGCGCCGGTTCGGGAAATGGTACGGCAGTTTGCGGAGAAGGAGATCATTCCGGTTTGCCAGGAAATGGACCGTCGTCCGGAACCGCAGGCCTTTCCCTTCGATCACTACAAGAAGCTCGCCAAGGCGGGATTCATCGGGTACCGCTTGCCGAAGGAGTACGGTGGCTCGGGCAAGTCGGGAATCGAGTACACCACGCTCTTGGAGGAACTGGCCTACTACGACGCGCCGACCTGTCTGCTGACCGCCGTGCCGGTCTTGGCGACCGAGCCGATCTGGCGCCATGCGACCGAGGAGCAGCGACGCCAGTACATCCCCCGCATCGTCACGGCCGAGATCATTCCCGCCTTCGCGCTGACTGAGCCGGATGCCGGCTCCGATGCCGCCAATCAGAAGACCGAGGCGCGGATCGATGGCGATCACTACGTCATCAACGGCGAGAAGATCTTCATCATGCACGGCGATGTCGCCAACCTGTTCGTCCTGTTCGGCAAGGTGAATGAACCCGGCGTGCGCGACAAAGTCTCCGCCTGGATCGTCGAAGACAACGGTGGGAATGGGATTCGCAAGGAGCCGTTGCGTTACAAGATGGGGATGAAGGCCGCCACCACCGGCCGCCTCTGGTTCAAGGACGTCCGTGTGCCGAAGTCGGCGATGCTGGGCGAACGCAGCAAGGCGTTTCGCTACGCCATGATGACCCTGGATGCCGCACGCATCGGCGTGGCGGCGCAGGGACTGGGATTGGCCGAACGGGCCTTGGATGAGTCGATCCAATACGCGAAGAAGCGCCAGGTCTTTGGCGCGCCGCTGGCGAACCTGCAGGCGATCCAGTGGATGATCGCCGACATGAACACGCGCATCGAGGCCGCCCGTGGGCTCGTGTATCGCGCCGCCCTGCTGCAGGACAAAGGCGAGAAGTACAGCATCGATGCCTCGATGGCAAAGCTCTATGCCACCGAGACGGCGAATTTCTGCGTCGATCGCGCCATGCAGATTCACGCCGGCTATGGCTACATCGGCGAATTCTCGATCATCGAGAAGTTGTACCGCGATCAACGGATCACGGAGATTTACGAGGGGACATCGGAAATCCAACGGCTGGTGATTGCCGGCACGCTGTTGCGCGATCCGGCGTCGTCGTAAGAGCGTCTAACAAGACGGCGATCAGGGTCTGCCGTTGATGTGCAGGGGAATGACGATGCGGTTTCTCGCGTGGCCGAGTCCCTCACCCCGACCCTCTCCCGGAGGGAGAGGGGGAATGCTAACCTCTCCCTCCGGGAGAGGTCGATCCGTCCGGAGGACGGATCGGGTGAGGGAGTTCTTTCATCCACTCATTCTGTTAGACGCCCCAAGTGCACGGTGTCAATCGGGTGGGTGCCTGGCACCCACAACAGGGCGCTGAAAGCCCCCTGGCCGCGATCATGGATCGCGGGCACACACCAGCGCAATGACCGACCACTTGATCCAATCGATCCGTCTCGGTGACTGGGAGGTCGTCGGCTTCGTGGAGAGTGATTTTGCGCTCGACGGCGGCTCGATGTTTGGTGTTGTGCCCCGTTCGATGTGGCAGAAGCTGTTGCCACCCGATGATCAGAACCGCATCCCCATGCGGACGAACCTCTTTCTCGTGAAGACCGGCCGCGATAATGTCCTCATTGACACCGGCCTGGGTGACGCGCTGTCGGATTTTGATCGCAAGGTCTATGCGCCCCGTGGTCCCTCACGGATGGATTCCTCGCTGGCGGCTGTCGGCGTGACCCCGGAGTCGGTCACGCATGTCGTCTTCTCGCACTTGCACACCGATCACTCCAACGGTGCACTGGCGGGCGATCCGGATCAGCCGCGCCTCCGATTCCCCAATGCCCGGTACCACGTGCAAGCCGCAGAGTGGGACGACGCAATGCACCCGAATGAACGCACGTCGGCGGTCTATCTCCGCCATCGTCTGCAACCGTTGGCCGATTCGGGACGTCTCCATCTGCTGAACGGCGACTCCGAAATCCTGCCGGGGATCGCGGGGATACGGACCGGGGGCCACACGCAGGGGCATCAGGCGGTCTCTGTCACCTCGGCCGGAGAGCGGTTCCTATACTACGCCGACATCATTCCCACACGATTTCACCTCAAGGGTCCCTATGTCGCCGCTGTCGATCTTTTCCCCTTGGAGACGATGGCGGTCAAGCGCGCCCTGCTGGCGGATTGCTGCGGCACATCGACGGTGATCGGATTTGACCACGACATGAACTTCATATTCGGCCGTATTGTGCCTCGTGAGAAGTGGCTCGATGTTGTCCCGGTGGACAGCGTGAGCGTTGCAGTCTCGTGATGCTTGTCGACTCTTGAAAGCACAATGGACGCAAACACGCCGATTGATCGCCTGCACGAGATGCGTCGCCTGGCGGCCGAGCCGGGCGGGGCCCAACGCATCGCCGCCCAGCGTGCCAAGGGAAAGCTCCTGGCGCGGGAACGGTTGGAGATTCTTCTCGACGAGGGGAGCTTCGAGGAGATTGACCGCTTCGTCACACACCGTTCGACGGACTTTGGTCTCGGCGATCAGCGTCCATTGGGCGACGGCGTGATCACCGGCTCGGGACGAATCGAGGGCCGGTCGGTGTTTGTCTTCAGCCAGGACTTCACCGTCTTCGGCGGCTCGCTGGCCGAGGGCCATGCGCGCAAGATCTGCAAGATCATGGATCTGGCCCTGCGCACCGGTTCGCCCGTGATTGGTCTCAACGACTCCGGTGGCGCGCGCATTCAGGAGGGCGTGGTTTCGCTCGGCGGCTACGCCGACATCTTTCTGCGCAATACCCTGTGTTCCGGAGTGATTCCCCAGATCTCGCTGATTCTGGGCCCCTGCGCCGGCGGCGCCGTCTATTCGCCGGCGATCACCGACTTCATTCTCATGGCGCGCGGCAGCTCCTACATGTTTGTGACCGGTCCCAACGTCGTCAAAACCGTGACCCACGAGGAAGTCGACTTCGACGGTCTCGGCGGCGCACAAGTGCACGCGGAAAAGAGCGGCATCGCCCATCTGGTCGGCGAAAACGAGGCCGAGACGATCCTCTTGACCCGGCGTCTGTTTGGCTATTTACCCCAGAACAACATCGATCTGCCGCCTCAGCGGGAATGCCAGGACCCGTTCGATCGTGCCGACGCGGAACTCGATGCCATTGTTCCGCCGGATCCCCACAAGCCGTATGACATCAAAGACGTGATTGCGAGCGTCGTCGATGATCGCGAGTTCCTGGAGCTGCAGCCGGACCATGCCGCCAACATCGTGATCGGCTTCGCCCGGCTGGGCGGACGTTCCATTGGCATTGTGGCTAATCAACCCGCGGTCCTCGCGGGTGTGCTCGACATCGCCTCCTCGCTCAAGGGCGCACGCTTCGTGCGCTTCTGCGATTGCTTCAACATTCCTCTGGTTGTCTTTGAGGATGTGCCGGGATTCCTGCCGGGGGTGGCCCAGGAACATGGTGGGATCATCAAACACGGCGCCAAGCTCCTGTATGCCTTCTGTGAGGCCACCGTGCCCAAGGTCACGGTGATCACACGCAAAGCGTACGGCGGGGCCTATGACGTCATGAATTCCAAGCATGTGCGCGGCGACTACAACGTCGCCTGGCCGACCGCGGAGATCGCCGTGATGGGGCCCAAGGGTGCCGCCGAGATCATCTTCCGTCAGCAGATCGGGGCCGCCGCCGACCCGATGGCCGAGACCGAGCGGCTCGCCGAGGAATACCGCGCCAAGTTCGCCAATCCCTACATCGCCGCTCAGTACGGCTACATCGATGACGTCATTGAGCCGCGCGAGACGCGTTTCCGTCTGATTCGCGCCCTGATGCTGCTGGAATCAAAGAAAGATACGAATCCCCCGCGCAAGCACGGCAACATCCCGCTGTAGCAGAATCTCGGAACGGTGGCAAGGGGGTGAAGCCCCTTGTCTACCGGAGACTCTCCACGGCTGTCAGTTTTGGCAAACAAGGGGCTTCAGCCCCTTGCCGAATGGAGAGTGCCGCAGCCTGTCTTGACACACCACGTATACCGACTGGACAATTACCTTGAGTCACTGAGATTGTCGTCCGTATACTACGTATTCGATGATGTCTGCGATGCCGGTCCAGTGATGCGCCGAGTCCTGATTGCCAACCGGGGAGAGATCGCGGTGCGGGTCATCCGTGCCTGCCGGCGCTATGGACTCGAATCGGCCGCCGTCTATTCCGATGCCGACCGCGCGGCGCTGCATGTGCGCATGGCCGACTTTGCGTACGCCATCGGTCCTGCCGCTCCGACCGCCAGTTACCTCAACATCGACAAGCTGATGGCCGTTGCCGCCGAGGCGGGGGCGGATGCGGTTCATCCGGGGTACGGTTTCCTGTCGGAGAACCCGGCATTTGCGGCTCGCGTCGCGGCGGCGGGTCTGACCTGGATCGGTCCACCGGCGGCCGCGATTTCTCTCATGGGAGACAAAATCGCCGCACGGCGTTTGATGCGGCGACAGGGCGTGCCCGTCGTGCCGGGATCGGAAGGCGCGATCGACAATGCCGGGGATGCGCTTACCAAAGCCGAGCAGGGTGGATTTCCGGTACTGCTCAAGGCGGTCGCCGGCGGCGGCGGCAAGGGAATGCGTCTGGTCGAACGGGCCGCCGATTGGCAGGCCGCGCTCGAAGGCGCCGCCCGTGAAGCACAACGCGCCTTCGGGGACGGGCGCATGTACTGGGAGAAGTACATTCAACAGCCGCGTCATGTGGAGATACAGATCCTCGGCGGGCCCGATGGCCGCGCGTATGCGTTGTTTGAACGGGAGTGCTCCATCCAGCGCCGGCATCAGAAGGTCATCGAGGAATCGCCATCGCCGATCATGACTCCGGCGCTGCGAGCGCAGATGGCGCAGGCGGCGGTCGCCGCGGCGGAAGCGTGCGGTTACGTCAACGCCGGGACGGTGGAGTTCCTCGTCGATGCCGACCGGACATTCTACTTTTTGGAAATGAACACGCGCCTGCAAGTTGAGCACCCGGTGACCGAAATGGTGACCGGCATTGACTTGGTCGTTGAGCAATTCCGGATCGCGGAGGGTGTCGGCTGGCAGCCGCCGCAGTTGCCGCCCGAGCCGTTCGGCCACGCGATCGAATTCCGCATCTATGCGGAGGATCCGCAAAACAACTTCCTGCCGGCGCCGGGCACTTTGGAAATCTACCGCGAGCCGCAGGGTCCCGGCGTGCGCGTCGACTCCGGCGTCTACCAGGGGGCGGACGTCTCGGTCCACTATGATCCGCTGGTTGCCAAGCTCGTTGTTTGGGGGCGTGACCGCGCTGAAGCGATGGCCCGGTCCGAGACGGCCTTGGAGGAATTCGCAGTCGGCGGCGTGATGACGACAATCGGATTCCACCGTCAGGTGCTGCAGCATTCGGAATTCCGACGCGGCAATCTGAGCACCGATTTCATTGCGCGTCACTTCGGCGATGGTCCGGCGCCTCTCGTCCCCAATGACGATCTGCGTCGTGCCTTGGCCGTGTCGGCGGCGCTCTATGCCCATCGCCGCGGCGAGCGACGTTCACGGTTCGTACCGAAGGCATCAGGCGGCGGCAATGGCCGGGCCACGTGGGCCACGGCGGCACGTCAGCAAGCCGTACAACGTTGGCCGGTATAAGATGGAGACCGTGACCCAGAGGGAAGATGTATGAAGGGGTACATCACCGACATCGACGGTCAGCGGCACCGTATCGAGCTCGATGACGGCGGCGTCACGGTGCGGCTGGATGGCGCGGCGGTGGATGTCTCGCCCGCGTGGCTGGGCCATGCGGGGCGGGATCTCCTGGTCGTATTGAACGGTCGATCCTATGACATCCGCATCGAAGAGGAGAACGAACACCTCGTGCTGACGCACGCCGGTTGGCGGTACCATTGCCAGGTTCTGGATGAACGCATGGCCGATATCAAGCGCCGGGCTGGGATGGCAGACCGCCCGGTTGGTCGCGCGGTCGTGAAATCCCCGATGCCGGGACTGGTCGTCAAACTGCTGGTCGAGTCGGGGGCCACGGTCCAGAAGGGAGAGCGGCTTTTGATCCTCGAAGCCATGAAGATGGAGAACGACGTCAAGGCACCGTGCGCCGGAACAGTGACTCAGATCAGAGTGAATGCGGGCGAGGCGGTCGACGCTGGCCGCGAGCTCGTTGTGATCGAACCGTAGGCGTAGTTCTGGCGACCCGGAGAATGAGTTTCCGGAATGCGAACACAGGAGAGTCGGGAGGGCGAAGCTCCTGTTTACCCTGAGCCAAGCGTGAGGGCTGAGCCGCCATCGGCGCGTTCATCGAACGCCGATATTCCGTGAGGTAGAGAATCCATGAAGATCTTCATCACAGGAGCCACCGGATACATCGGTTTTCATGTGGCGTGCGCGTTGCGACGCGCCGGTCATGAGGTCTGGGGGTTGGTTCGCCGCCCCGAGAAGGCGTCGATTCTGGTTCACAACGAGATTCATCCGGTGATCGGAAGCATGGAACGCCCGGAAAGCTACCAGGCCGACGCCGCAGCGTGCGCTGTGCTGGTGCACGCCGCGCAGGATCAGCGCGGGGATACTGTTGGGCTCGACCGTCGCACGGTGGAAACGTTGATCAGTTTGGGTGGGCAGGGGTCACAGCCCAAGACGCTCTTATACACGAGCGGGGTGTGGATCTACGGCGACACCGGACGACGACTCGTGGATGAGACGACGCCGCTGGCGCCGGTCCCGCTTGTGGCTTGGCGGCCGCCGATCGAGCAGGCAGTCCTGAACGCCTCGGGTGTTCGTCCCGTGGTAATCCGTCCCGGATGCGTCTATGGGCGGCAGGGTGGATTGACCGGCCTGTGGTTTGATGGCGCAGTCCGCCAAAGAGAGGTGACTGTGGTCGGCGACGGAAACAACCGTTGGACCATGATCCACGTGGATGATCTGGCCGACGGTTATGTGCGCGTGATTGAGAGCGGTGCCTACGGTGAGATCTTCAATTTCACCGATCGCTCCCGTGCGACCGTTGCGGAAATGGCGCGCGCGGCATCGCGTGCGGCCGGATGCGACGGCGAGGTTCGCTTCGTCCCTGTGGCCGAGGCGGCCAAGACCATGGGTGGTTTCGCCGACTGCCTGGCACTCGATCAGCACGTCGATTCGCGCAAAGCCGTCCGCGTGTTGGGTTGGCAGCCGCGGCACGGCGGTTTCGTCGATGGTGTCGATCTGTTTTTCGCGTCGTGGAAGGCGGCGCACTCCGAGTAGGGTGGGTGCTCTGCACCCACCAAGAACTCTGATGTCGTGCACCCATGGATCCCCTGCCCAAGACATCCTCGGAGATACCGATCCACCCGCTGTACGACCGCTGGCCGGACAGCTTTGATCCTGCACGCGAACTGGGCGCACCCGGGGGTTATCCCTTTACTCGTGGGGTCTATCCCGGCATGTACACGCGGCGTCTGTGGACGATGCGCCAATACGCCGGTTTCGGCACCGCCCGCGAATCGAATCAGCGCTACCGTTACCTCCTGTCGCAGGGGCAGACCGGATTGTCGGTCGCCTTCGATCTGCCGACCCAGATCGGCTACGATTCCGATCATCCGTTGGCGAAGGGAGAAGTCGGCAAGACGGGCGTCGCCATCGACGGCGTCTGGGACATGGAAATCCTGCTCGAAGCGATTCCTCTGGAGCGCGTCTCTGTTTCGATGACGATCAACGCCACGGCGGCGATTCTTTTGGCACTGGTCGTAGCCGTGGCGAAACGGCGTGGGGTGCCCTTGCCGCAGTTGTCCGGGACAATCCAGAATGACATTCTCAAGGAATACGTCGCGCGCGGCACCTTCATCTATCCGCCGCGGCCGTCGATGCGACTGGTGGCCGATACGATCCGATACTGCCACGATCATCTACCCAAATGGAATCCGATCTCGATTTCCGGGTATCATATTCGTGAGGCGGGCGCAACGGCGGTGCAGGAGATTGCCTTCACGTTGGCCAATGGCATCGCCTATGTCGAGAACGCGCGTGCCGCGGGACTGGCGGTCGATGACTTCGCGCCGCGACTGTCATTCTTCCTCAATGCTCACAATGACCTCTTCGAGGAGATCGCGAAGTTCCGCTGCGCCCGGCGTCTCTGGGCCAAGATCATGAAGGAGCGGTTCGGTGCCGCCAAGGCGGAGTCGCAGCGGTTTCGCTTCCACACGCAGACCGCCGGTTCGACACTGACCGCCCAACAGCCGCTCGTCAATGTCCCCCGCGTGACGCTCCAGGCGCTGGCCGCGGTCCTCGGCGGCACACAATCGCTGCACACCAACGCCTATGACGAGGCCCTGGCGCTGCCGACGGCCGGTTCGGCGGAGTTGGCCCTGCGGACGCAGCAGGTACTTGCCTTCGAGTCGGGCATCACGCGCTCCGCTGATCCACTCGGTGGTTCCTTCTTTGTCGAGTCTCTGACCGACGAGTTGGAGGCACGCGCCGTGATCCTGCTGAAGACAATCGATGAACTGGGCGGGGCGGTGGCCGCCATCGAGAAAGGGTACTTCGCGCGCGAGATTCAACGCTCGGCGGCCGAGCACCAGCGCCGCGTCGAGCAGGGAGATGTCACGGTGATCGGTGTCAATCGGTTCGTCGCCGACGTCCGTGAAGAAGCGGTCCCAACAACGCGCGTCGATTCCGCTCTGGAGAGTGAGCAGTGCGAACGGCTGCATGCGGCCCGGAAGGGTCGGGACATGAGACGGACCCAAGTGGCGTTGGCCGAATTGGAGCGCCGGGCGGGCGGGAACGATCCGCTCATGCCGGCGATCGTCGACGCCGTGGAGTCGCAGGCGACGGTGGGAGAAATCTCGGATGTCTTCCGGCGCGTGTGGGGGGAATATCGCCGAAACGAAATCCTCTGAAGGACCCGCTCCTGACACACCATGTGGATCGGGTCAAGGTCCGAAGTGGTTGACAGCAGGAGGAACTGATGGCAAAGAAGATCGCTCATGTGGCCGTCGCGGTGCAGAACCTCGACCGCGCCTGCGACTTCTACCGTGATGTCATGGGGGCCAGGATCGAGGGACGTCGCATAATGCCCGACCAGAAGGTCGAGCTCGCCTTCGCGGTCTTCGACGCCGGGACCAAACTGGAGCTCTTGATGCCGACCCAGGAGGATTCTCCGCTGGGGAAGTTCCTGCGCAAGCACGGACCGGGCCTGCATCACGTGAGCATTACGGTGGAAGGAATCGAGCGGCAACTGGAGTTTTTGGCCGACCACGGTGTCAAAATTATCGATGCCCAACCACGGCGCGGCGCCGAGAACGATCGCATTGCCTTCCTGCATCCCTCTTCGACGCTGGGTGTACTGATGGAATTGTCGGAACCGGCGACGGATGCGCACTGAAACAGTCCGGCATGGGCGCCGGACTGGACGTTGCGCCTGCGGCGGAAACGTGCCTATCTTGGCCGATGGTAGACGCGCGATGGGAGCTGAATGCCTATGAACAAGGTTGTCGCCGATGCGAAAACGGCCCTGGGCCGGGTGGGACTCAAGGATGGCATGACCATCATGGTCGGCGGCTTCGGGCTCTGCGGCATCCCGGAGAATTTGATCCTGGCCCTGCGCGATTCCGGCGTCAAGGAGCTGACCGTCATCTCCAACAATGCCGGCGTCGACGACTTCGGGCTGGGGCTGCTGTTGCAAACGCGGCAGATCCGCAAGATGGTCTCCACCTACGTCGGCGAGAACGCCATCTTCGAGCAACAGTTCCTGCGCGGTGAGCTGGAGTTGGAATTCGTTCCCCAGGGAACGTTTGCCGAGAGGATTCGCGCCGGCGGCGCCGGTATTCCGGCCTTCTTCACGCCGACCGGCGTCGGGACCCTGATTGCCGAAGGCAAGGAGACCCGCGTCATCGACGGGCGGGAGTACGTTCTGGAGCGGGCCCTGACCGCGGACTTGTCCCTCGTCAAGGCATACCAGGGCGACGCGCTGGGAAACCTGATCTACCGCAAGACGGCACGCAATTTCAACCCGATGATTGCGACCGCCGGACGAATCACGGTCGCCGAGGTGGAGCATCTTGTGCCCATCGGTTCCCTCGAGCCGGATTCCGTGCACACGCCGGGGATCTACGTGACCCATGTCTTGCAGGGGAGCAAGTACGAGAAACGGATCGAGCAGCGCACGGTGCGTCCGCGCGAGGGGAAGTGAGTCGACCATGAACGCACAGGAACGCATCATCCGTCGCGCCGCCCGTGAACTCAAAGACGGGTACTATGTCAACCTCGGCATCGGCATGCCCACGCTGGTGTCCAACTTCATCCCTCCCGGCGTCACCATCACCTTGCAGTCCGAGAACGGGATGCTGGGAACCGGTCCGTTTCCCTATGAAGGGGAAGAGGATGCCGACCTGATCAACGCCGGAAAGCAGACGGTCTCCGAGACGCCGGGCGCTTCCTACTTCTCCTCCGCCGATTCGTTCGCGATGATCCGGGGCGGACACGTCGACGTGACGATCCTCGGCGCGATGCAAGTGTCTCAGTATGGCGATCTGGCCAATTGGATGATTCCCGGCAAGCTCGTCAAGGGGATGGGCGGCGCCATGGATCTTGTCGCCGGAGCGCGTCATGTGATCGTGACCATGACGCATACCGCCAAGGATGGCTCCCACAAGATCCTCCAAGAGTGCGACCTGCCGCTGACCGGGCGCCGTGTCGTCAACATGATCATCACCGATCTGGGTGTGTTCACGGTCGGTGACACGGGATTGACGTTGACCGAGAAAGCCGCCGAGGTCACGCTCGATGAGCTGCGTCAGAAGACCGGCTGCGAATTCGCGGTGGCCGGTCGTCTGGGCACATTGGAGTGAGTCGGATGGCGACGAAGGCGATGGTGGCCGAATTCCTGGCACAGCGCACCCTGGCGGTCGTGGGAGCGTCGCGCGAACCCCGCAAGTTCGGGAATGTCGTCTGCCGGGAACTGGCGGCGAAGGGGTACAGAGTCTTCGCGGTCAATCCCTACGCCCAGGAGATCGACGGTCAGCCATGTCACCCGAGTCTGAATGCCCTGCCGGAGCCGGTGGGTGGAGCCGTGATCGTCGTGCCGCCCGCGCAAACCGAAAAAGTCGTGAAGGACGCCGGGGCCGCGGGCATTCATCGTGTTTGGATGCAGCGGGGGTCGGAGTCACCCGCCGCGCTGGATTTTTGCCGGGAGCGGGGGATCGATGTCGTGCACGGCGAGTGCATCTTGATGTTTGTGGAACCGACCGGCTTTGTCCATCGCGTGCACCGCGGTTTGTGGGGGCTCTTCGGGAAGCTGCCGAAGTGAGGGAAACATCGGCTGGAATGGGTTGCATGACGTCGCGAGGAACACGGGATCTCGCCTCACGTGGGTGAACAAGGGGCTTAAGCCCCTTGTTTGCCGGTTCATGCGGTGGTCTGGCGGATTGTGATCCGGCAGTAGCCGGTTTCGGATGAGTTGCGATCAGGGTCAATGGAGGAATGAGATATGGCGACAGCAGACAACGATGCCGTGATTCTCTCGGCGTGCCGCACGGCCATCGGCAACTATCAGGGCGGGCTGTCGGGATTCAGCGCCACCCAGTTGGGCGCGCTCGTGATCAAGGAGGCGGTTGCTCGCAGCGGCATCAACAAGGACGACGTCGACGAAGTGATCATGGGCCAGGTCGTGCAGGCCGGTGTCGGTCAGGCCCCGGCAAGGCAGGCGGCGATTCATGGCGGGATCCCCTCGGCGGTCGGGTGCATGACCATCAACAAGGTCTGCGGCTCCGGCCTCAAGGCGGTGATGCTGGGCTCGCAGTCCATCCGTCTGGGCGACCAGCATGTCGTCATCGCCGGCGGTATGGAATCGATGTCCAATACGCCGTTCGTGCTGCATGGCGCCAAGAAGGGACTCCGCTTCGGCGACCAGACGCTCAAGGACAGCATGGTTCTGGATGGGTTGTGGGATTCGTTCAACGACTTCCACATGGGAAACGCCGCTGAGTTGACGGCCAGGAAGTCGAACATCACACGGGAGGATCAGGACGCGTACGCAGCGGGGTCGCATGCCAAGGCGCTGGCCGCCACCGCCGCCGGGAAGTTCAAGGCCGAGATTCTTCCGGTTGAGATCCCGCAGAAGAAGGGCGATCCGGTGAAGTTCGAGACGGATGAGTGCCCGCGCCCCGGGACCACCCCGGAAACGCTGGCCAAGTTGCGTCCGGCCTTCCTAAAGGACGGTACCGTGACCGCGGGGAATGCCCCCGGCCTCAATGACGGCGCCAGCGCACTGGTGGTCGCCTCCCGGGCCTATGCCCGGGCGCACGGGCTCAAGCCGATGGCGAGGATCATGGCCCAAGCGACCGCGGGGACCGATCCCGAGCTTCTGTTCTATTCGCCGATCTACGCCGTGCGCAAGCTGTGCGAAAAAATGAAAGTCGACGTGCACCACTTCGACCTGATCGAGGCCAATGAGGCGTTCGCGGCCCAGTGTCTAGCCGATGGGCGCGAGTTGGGATGGGATTGGAACAAGGTCAACGTCCATGGCGGCGCCATCGCGCTCGGACATCCGATCGGCGCCTCCGGCGCACGCATTCTGACAACGCTGATCTATGCGCTCAAGGACCGGCGCCTCACCAAGGGGCTGGCGACGCTGTGTCTGGGCGGGGGCAATGCGGTGGCCCTGGCCATCGAGATGGAAGGCTGAGTATTGCTGAGAGCCATATGAGAGAGCACAAGGGGCTTTCCTTCCCTTGCCATTCGTACCGCACCTCGGACTCGTGACGGACGTCACAAGGCAGGCTTGAGTGACACCATCGGATCACATTCGCAAGGTCGGCGTTATCGGCGCCGGCACCATGGGCGGAGGCATCGCGCACGTTTTTGCCCAGCATGGTTTTTCCGTCGTGTTGGTGGACAGCGTCGATGGGGCGCTGCAGAACGCGCGGGCGACGATCTCTGGCAATTTGGATCGACAGATCAAGAAACAGGTCATTCCCGCCGGCGACAAGGATGCGATCCTGGGGCGCATCACCGCCACGCTGGATCTCAAGGCGACCGCCGGCTGCCAACTGATCATCGAGGCCATATCCGAGAATCTCGATGCCAAGCTCCGGCTCATCGGCTCGCTCAACGGCTGGTGCGGCGATGACACGATCGTGGCAACCAACTCGTCGTCGCTGCCGATCACCCGACTGGCGGCGGCGGCCAAACACCCGGACCGCTTCATCGGCATGCACTTCATGAACCCGGTGCCGGTGATGAAGCTGGTCGAGATCATCCGTGGGCATCAAACATCCGAGAGTACTTACGAGATCGTTGTCGATCTCTGCGGGCGTCTGGGCAAGACCGGCGTGGGAGTCAACGATTACCCCGGTTTTGTGTCCAATCGCATTCTCATGCCGATGCTCAATGAAGCGATGTATTGTGTGATGGAGGGGGTGGCGGAACCGGCGGCGATCGACGAGGTCATGAAGCTCGGCATGGCACACCCCATGGGACCGTTGGCGCTCGCCGATTTCATCGGGCTGGATGTCTGTCTGGCGATTATGAACGTCTTGTACGAGGGGCTGGGCGATTCGAAGTACCGTGCTTGCCCCTTGCTGAGGAAGATGGTGTACGCCGGTGATTTGGGCCGCAAGACGGGGAGAGGATTCTATTCGTACGCCGCGACGGCGTGACTTGAGGTGGACGTAGGATGTCGGTTGGATGCTCTGCTTGTGGCGAGTGAGGTCGAGCCGCACCCACCGGTTGGGACGGCGTGGAAGAAGAGGTGGGTGCAAAGCACCCACCCTACCAAATCAACTCCGATGGCGGAGACATCGAGGTGACTGCCGTGTTTGAATCACTATTGACCGAAGAACAGCGACTCCTGCGCGATACGGCGCGGGAATTCGCCGAGAAGCGGCTCTATCCCCACGCCGAGGCCTTTGACCAGGCGCAGGGGATTCCCGATGGGCTGTTGAAAGAAATGGCGGAACTGGGGTACTTCGCCCTGACGATTCCGGAGGAATACGGCGGGATGGGGATCGACGCCGTGTCCTACGCATTGGTCCTGGAGGAATTCTCCCGTGCCTGCGCCGGGCTGGGGATCATGGTCTCGGTGCAAAACACCCTCGTCTCCGGCGCGATCACGCGTTTCGGCACCGAGGAACAGAAGAAGCAGTGGCTGCCACGCTTGGCGGCCGGTGAGCTGGGTGCTTATGCCCTGACCGAGCCGGATGCCGGGACCGATGCGGCCGCGATCCAGTTGGCCGCGACGGACGGCGGCGACTGCTATGTCCTGAACGGGGCAAAGACGTTCATTACGTCGGCGGGTCTGGCCAAGCTCTTTCTCGTGTTTGCGCGCACCGATCCCAAGGGCGGCTCGCACGGGATCACCGCGGTGGTCTTGGACCGTGACACACCGGGGTTTGAAGTCGGCAAGCCCGAGCACAAGCTGGGAATCCGGGCCTCCGACACGCGGGCACTGTCATTCACGGATGCCCGCGTGCCGAAGTCGAACCGTCTGGGCGCCGAAGGGCAGGGATTCAAGATCGCCCTGTCGCAGTTGGACTATGGACGATTGGGCGTGGCGGCGCAGGCTTTGGGGATCGGCGAGGCGGCCTATGCCGAAGCTCGTAAGTACGCCAAAGTGCGCCAGCAATTCGGTCAGCCGATCGCGCAGTTTCAGGCCGTGGGGTTCAAGCTCGCCGACATGAAGGTGAAGCTTGATGCGGCGCGCCTGCTGCTCGACCGCGCCATCCGCAAGCTCATGACCGGAGAGCGCTTCACTCTGGAGGCCGCCGAGGCGAAGCTCTTTGCCTCTGAGGCCGCCAACTGGGTCGCCAACGAAGCGGTACAAATCCATGGCGGCTACGGCTACATGAAGGAGTATGCGGTCGAGCGGTACTTCCGCGATGCCCGGATCACGGAAATCTACGAGGGGACGTCGGAGGCACAACGGATCGTAATTTCGCGCGCCATCCTGGCCGAGGAATAGCATCCATGTGGTGGGACCCCAAAGTCGAAGAGTACCGTCGCGAAATCCGCGATTTCGCCGAGCGCGTGGTGGCTCCGGCGGGGGATCGCATGGAGGAAGCCGGGGTCTTTGAGCCCGAGCTTCTGGCCGAACTGCGTCAACGGCGACTGCTCTGTCTGCTCTGCCCGACCGAGTACGGCGGCCCCGGGATCGATACGTTGCGTTACGTCGTCGCGGTCGAGGAACTGTCCCGCATGTGCGGGTCGACCGGAATCACCGTGGCGGCCGCCAACTCGCTGGGGGTGTATCCGGTCTGGCTCTTCGGTACAGAAGCGCAGCGCCATGCCGTACTTCCCGGAACTGTCACCCACGGCCACATCATCAGCTTTGGTCTGACCGAGCCCGAGGCCGGGTCCGATGCCGGCGGCACAAAGACGACCGCGGTGCGCGAGGGCGACGGCTGGGTGATCAACGGCTCGAAGTGCTTCATCACCAATCCCCATTTGGCCGAGTGGATCATTGCGACCGCGGTCACCCAACCGGGTCGAGGAACCAAAGGAATCTCCTCGTTTCTGTTTCACAAGGACACGCCTGGGTTCTCGGTCGGCAAGAAGGAGAACAAGATGGGCCTGCGCGGCTCCGACACCGCCACGCTCCATTTTGACAATATGCGCCTCCCGGCCGACGCAATGCTCGGTCCCGAGGGGGAGGGATTCCGGCAATTCATGAAGACCCTCGATGGGGGACGCATCTCGATCGGTGCCATGGCGCTGGGTTTGGCGCAGGGGGCCTATGAGACGGCCGTTCGATACGCCGCGAAGCGCAAGCAATTCGGCCAGGCGATCGCCGAGTTCCAGGCGGTGCAATGGAAACTCGCCGACATGGGGACGCAAATCGAAGCGGCCCGTCACCTGGTCTACAATGCGGCGTATCTGAAGGACAAGGGCGCGCCCTTTGCCCGCCAGTCGGCCATGGCCAAACTCTACGCCTCTGAGGTCGGTCGTTTCTGCACCTACCAGGCGATCCAGGTTCTGGGAGGAGCCGGATACATGTCCGCAGGCCGTGTGGAGCGACAATTCCGTGACGTCAAGCTCTGCGAGATCGGCGAGGGTACCTCCGAAATCCAGCGCATCGTCATCTCGCGATACATTCTTCGAGAATTCGCTTCCGTCGTGTGACCGTCGCGGCCTCTGTGCGGGTGTGTTTTTGACAGCCCCGTGTCCGCACGACCCTAAGAGGTCGGTTGTTTTCCCCGGAACGTCGTACCATACTACCCTACGGGGGAGTCGTCGCGTTACGCGCCGTCAGCCAGAGGGATCATCGCGTTGTAGGTTCGGGAGGCCGCCATGCCGTTGGAGAAAGTCGACAAGATTTGGATGAATGGTCGGTTCGTCGATTGGGACGATGCCAAGATCCACGTGTTGTCACACGTCGTGCACTATGGGTCGTCGGTCTTCGAGGGACTCCGCTGCTACAAGACGCAACGCGGCCCCGCGGTCTTCCGCTTGCAGGAGCACACGCGACGGTTGTTCAATTCCGCCAAGATCTACCGCATGGAGATTCCGTACACGCCGCAGGACCTCAATGCCGCGACGTTGGAGTTGATCGCGCTCAACCGGCTCGACGAATGCTACATCCGTCCGATTGCCTATCGCGGCTATCGGGAATTGGGCGTCAATCCCGCCGGTTGTCCTGTGGATGTGGCGATCGCGGCCTGGAAGTGGGGCAAATACCTCGGTCCCGAGGCCCTCGAGCGCGGCGTCGATGTCTGCGTCTCCTCATGGAATCGGATGGCGCCGAACACCTTTCCCGCGATGGCCAAGTCGGGCGCCAACTATATGAACTCGCAGTTGATCAAGCTGGAGGCGCTCGCGCACGGCTACGTGGAGGGGATTGCTCTCGACGCCAGCGGCCACGTCTCCGAGGGGTCTGGCGAGAACATCTTCATCGTGCAGAATAGCGTCTTGATCACACCGCCCTTCGGATCGTCGATTCTCCCCGGCATCACGCGCAACAGCGTCATTGCTTTGGCCGACGAACTGCGCATCAAGGTGATCGAGGAGGAAATCCCGCGCGAGGCGCTCTATGTCTGCGATGAGGCCTTCTTCACCGGCTCGGCGGCGGAGATCACGCCGATTGCCTCGGTTGACAAGGTGCAGGTCGGCAGCGGCCGTCGTGGTCCGATCACACGGCAACTGCAGGAGCGGTTCTTCGCCATTCTGAGCGGCGAAGCTCCGGATCGCTACAACTGGCTGACACCGATTCCTTCTCGGGCGCCGAGCCTGGTCCGGTAGAGCCATGAAAGTCGCCCTCGGCGCCGACCACCGCGGCTTCCCTCTGAAGGAAGCGATCAAAACCGCGCTGGAGAAATCCGGCGTTGTCGTCCGGGACTTCGGCACTCATTCGGAGGCGCCGGCCGACTATCCCGATTTCGGTCGCCCGGTCGCCGAAGCGGTGGCATCGGGACAGGCCGATCTCGGCGTCACCGTGTGTTGGACCGGCAATGGCATGAACATGGTCGCCAACAAAGTCGCCGGCGTCCGCGCCGCCTTGGCCCTGAATCCGGACATGGCCCATCTGGCGCGGGCGCACAATAATGCCAATGTGCTGACACTGGCCGCCAAGTATGTCGCCCCGGCCGATGCCGATCTGATTGTCGCCGAGTTCCTGAAGACACCGTTCGAGGGAGGGCGTCATCAGGCGCGATTGGACAAGATGTCCGCTGTCGAATCCGGCCCGCATCAGCCTTCGAGGGATTCGTAGGGCGGCCTTGGGCCGCCGTCCAGAAGTCAACAAGGACGAACATCATGAGTGCGCTGTCGCAGGCTGACCCGGAACTGTACGCTGCCGTCATCGGCGAGACACACCGCCAGGCCGAGAAGCTGGAGTTGATCGCCTCGGAGAACTTTGTGTCCGAGGCGGTGCTCGAAGCGCTCGGCGGCGTGATGACCAACAAGTACGCCGAGGGGTATCCCGGACGGCGCTACTATGGCGGCTGCGAGTATGTTGACGTCGCCGAGAACCTGGCGCGCGACCGGGCCAAGCAGTTGTTTGGCTGCGACCATGCCAATGTTCAGCCGCATTCCGGCTCGCAGGCCAACATGGCGGCCTACCTGACCGTGCTCAAGCCGGGTGACCGCATCCTCGGCCTGAAACTGTCCGATGGCGGGCATCTGACGCACGGCATGGCGCTGAACTTTTCCGGATTCCTCTTCGAGGTGCACGATTACGGCGTGTCCCGCGAAACCGAGACCATCGACTACGATGCGCTCGTCGCGCAGGCGCGCGAGGTCAAGCCGAAGATGGTCGTCGCCGGCGCCTCGGCGTACCCGCGCACACTCGACTTCGCGCGGTTTCGTGAGGCGGCCGATGCCTGCGGCGCCTATCTGATGGTCGATATCGCCCACATCGCCGGACTGATCGTCGCCGGTCTGCATCCCTCGCCGGTGCCGTTTGCCGATTTCGTGACCACCACCACGCACAAGACGCTCCGTGGTCCACGCGGCGGCATGGTGATGTGCAAGGAAAAGTACGCCAAAGAGCTCGACCGCATGGTCATGCCGGGCATTCAGGGCGGACCGCTCATGCATGTGATCGCCGCCAAGGCGGTTGCCTTCAAAGAGGCGCTCGCGCCCGACTTCAAGGACTATCAGCGGCAGATTGTCGCCAATGCGCAGGCGATGGCGGCGCGGCTGAGAACGCACGGTCACCACATCGTCTCCGGCGGTACCGACACGCATCTGATGCTCGTGTCCTTTGTGGGAACCGGTACCACCGGGAAGGCGGTGCAGGAGGCGCTCGACCGCGCCCAGATCACCGTGAACAAGAACGCTGTCCCCTTCGACCCGCAGAAACCGCTGGTCACCTCCGGGATTCGCATCGGCACTCCGGCGGTCACCACGCGCGGCATGAAGGAAAAGGAGATGGAACAGATCGCCGACATGATCGACCGGATCATCAAGAACTTGGGCAATGCGGAGGTCGAAAAGTCGATCGCCGATGAAGTGCTGGCCTTGTGCAAGCGCTACCCACTGTACCAGTCGCGCTTGTAGCGGCGCCGTGAACGGGCAGCCACCCGAATGTCCGGCCACCGCCTGTCATCCCGAGCGGAGCGAGGGATCTGCTTTCCCCGCATAGGGTGACAACAGCAGATGCCTCGCTCCGCTCGGCATGACAGAGTGTGATGTGTGCTCGTGTAGCAACGTAGGTCAGGAGCCCTGCCTGCGGTGAGCTCGGTCGAACCGCGCTCCTGACGCAATGAGATCACGGGATTGCCGTCAAAGGCAAAGCCATGCTCGCCTTCTTCTCCATCTCGCCGTTGGGCGAGGGTGAATCGGTCTCGAAACCGGTCGCCGAGATCGTCCAACTCATCGCTGACAGCGGTCTGGAATACCAACTGACCGCGATGGGGACGATCTTCGAGGGCACACCGGATCAGGTCTTCGATCTGCTCAAGGCGTGTCATATGAAGATGCGTTCATCGCATCGCCGCGTAACCTCGAAGATTCTGATCGATGACCGCGGCGATGATCTCGGCCGCATCCGTGCCAAGATCGCGTCGATCGAAATGGCCATCGGTCGTCCGGTGCAAACGTGAATTCGGTCAAGGGGCACGGCGTGCCGTGCCCGCGGGTGACCTAACGGGTCGCCCCTACAGTTGATTCCGAAATGACCGATCCCCAATTCATCGTCATCCTCACCACCTGCGCCACACGCAACGAGGCACAAACCATCGCGCAACGCCTGGTGGAAGAACGCTGCGCCGCCTGCGTGAACATCGTCGACAACGTCTTGTCTGTCTACCGCTGGCAGGGAAAGGTCGAGACCGGCAACGAGGCGCTGCTGATCATCAAAACCCGGGCGACACTGGCCGAACAGGTGGAGAAGACCATCAAGACGATGTCGTCCTACGAATGCCCCGAGGTGATCGTGTTGCCGATCGTCGGGGGTTTGCCAGAGTATCTGGGGTGGGTCACTGATCAGACGGCAGGGGAGTAGGCCGGACAGGTCATCTCATTACCGCCACTTTCACGATGTCACCGACCGTCTGCGATCCGGCTTGCAGCCGTAGGAAGTAGACGCCGCTGGCCAGATTGCGACCCAGCGTCGATTCGCCGACATCGATTCCGAGGATGTGGACACCCCCGCTGAGACTGCCTTGGTCATAGGTCGCAACTGTCCGACCCACCAGATCATGCAGCACGAGCTTGATTGCCTGGGAGGACCCCGCGTCACCCGGAATTGACACCTCCACCGTTCCCGTGCTGTTGAGTGGGTTGGGATACACGCGTAGAATGCCCGACCGACTTGACGTGGCGCAGGTCCCGTCCAGCACGGTCACGCTCACCACCAATGTGGCCACGGTCTCGCCGTCCCACGCAAACGCGTCGAACCGGTACCCCCCCGCCTGGCTCGCGTCGGGAGTGAAGACCAAAGATCCCACGCCGTTCCCCGAATCTGTGAACACGGCATGCGGCGGCAGTGGATTCGCACGCAACTCCAGTGAATCCCCATCGGCATCAGTGGCAACCACGCGCACTTTCAACGTCTCGCATTCCTGCACGACCTGCGGCTCAATTGCCGACCACACAGGAGCTCGATTGGCGGGACGGACCGTGATCGCAAAGTCCAGCGTGTCCGTCAAGAATCCATCCGACACGACCAGACGGACGTCGTGCTCGCCGATCTGCGCCTCCGGTGGGCGCCACCCGAATTCCCCTGTCCCATCACCGTGATCGATGAAGCTCGCATTCGCCGGCAAGTCAATCGCTGTGAGCGCCAGCGAATCACCGTCGGGATCGCTCGCTTGGACAATAAGCGTCAGCGAGTCTCTGGCCTTCACTTGTGCGGCGGCGACCGGCCTCCACTGCGGCGCGTGCCCCAGCGGATGTTCACTGATGATGTACTCCGCCTCTGACGACGGTTCGCTCTCGTGTCCGCTCGTGTCAAACGCCGTGACCACGATGTAGAGAGAGTCCTGTGTCCGGGATAAGTGCATGAGAGTATCGGAGACACTGGGGGCAATTACGGAAGTTGGTGGCAGCCCCGGTGCCCAGAAGCCCGCATGGAATCCTCGATACAGCCGGTATGCCGCCAAATCGGCCTCGGGCCGCGACAACCACCGGACGGTGAGCACGGTGTCCCGACCTGTTGCCGTGAGCGACTCCGGCAGCAGGGGTGGCAAGTCAAGGTACTCGTAGGAGATCCCTCCCGGTCCCCCCGTCCAACCCACATCTGAGCGAGAACTATCGACATCCAAGAGTGCCGGATCACCCGCATTGATCAGCGGGCTGCCTGCTTGCAGATGGTAGAGTGAGTCATCGGCGAACATCGGGTAGGCCGAGACGTTGGCCGAGTCATGAATCTTAACCGCTGAGGGCGGGTCATTAAGGTAGAGTCTAAAGGGAGCATTGTCCGGAGGCCAGATCGCGTTGTGTACAATTGTCCTGTTTCAGCTCCAGTCGGACAGATTTAGCATCTAAAAGTTGATGGTTTGCGTCGGTTCTCCGGGCCAGATTAGGGGACGGAGGACGGATGTATGGACGAGGATCATGGGACGCCGCTGAG